>DASQJU010000166.1:0-12453 GCA_035630915.1 Allosphingosinicella sp. | reverse complement strand
CAAGGTGATCCGAAAGGTCGCCCGGCACATCCTCGAAACGCTCGATTTCAACGTCGAGGAAGCCGAGGATGGCCGCGACGCGCTGACCCGCTGCGAAGCGGGCATGCCGGACGTGATCCTGCTCGATTGGAACATGCCGGTGATGAGCGGGATGGAGTTCCTCCGGGCGCTGCGCGGCGGCGCGCTGCCGGCCCAGCCCAAGGTCGTCTTCTGCACCACCGAGAACGACATCGCCCACATCCGCGCGGCGATCGAGGCCGGCGCCGACGAATATGTGATGAAGCCGTTCGACCGCGACACGCTCCAATCGAAGCTGCAGATCGTCGGCGTCGCGTGAACCTGCGAACGTCATTCGCGCGCCGGCCGCCCGACAGGGTTGCCGAGCCGCCGCTCCGCGTGATGATCGTCGACGATTCGACGGTCGCGCGGGCGGTGCTGTCGCGGATGATCGGTTCGCATGACGAGTTCGAGATTGTTGCAGTTGCGGGCAGTGCTCACGAGGCGCTCGAGGCGCTTAAGGCGGTGCGGGTGGACGTCATCCTGCTCGATCTCGAAATGCCCGGCGCGAGCGGGATCGAGGCGCTTCCCGAACTCATCCGCAAGGGGCGCGGCGCGCGCGTGCTCATCGTCTCCTCCATGGCCGAGGACGGCGCCGAGATCACGGTCAAGGCACTCGCTCTGGGCGCCGCGGACGCGCTTCCCAAGCCCGGCGTCGGCAATTTCGGGGGCCGTTTCAGCGAGGTCCTGGCGGACCGGCTGCGCCGGATCGGCGCCGCGACGCGCGAGCCGGCCGGCGATGTGGCGCCCGGCGAGGTTGCGCCACTACGCCTGATCGAGATGAGCGAGGGGCCGATCGGGTGCGTCGCCCTCGCGGCCTCGACCGGCGGCCTTCATGCCCTGTTCGAATTCCTCCGGCCGTTGCCCCGGCGGATCGGCGCGCCGATCCTCGTCACCCAGCATCTTCCGTCGATCTTCATGGTCCATTTCGCCCGCCAGCTCGCCAACGCTTCCGGCCGCAAGGCGGTGGTGGTGGAGGACGGCGATCCGATCCACGACGACGTCATCCACGTCGCGCCGGGCGACGCGCATCTTTGCCTCGAGCGCACCGGAGAAGGCGTCAGGGTCAAGCTGGATCGCGGGCGCGCGGCCAGCGGCTGCCTGCCTTCGGCCGATCCGATGCTCGAATCGGTGGCGAAGACGTTCGGCGCCGCGGGTATCGGCGTGATGCTGAGCGGCATGGGCCGCGACGGCCTGATCGGCGCGCGCAAGATCGTCGATTCGGGCGGCGCGATGCTCGCGCAGGACCGGCACAGCGCGGCCATCTGGGGCATGCCCCGCGGCGTCGCCGAAGCCGGCCTTGCTTCGGCCGTCATGCCGCCGGCGGATCTCGCCCGGAAAATTGCCCAGCGCCTGGAGACTGTTAAGTGGAAATAAGCGATTCTTCCCGGCGCATTCTTGCGAGCCTGCTCGAGGCACGGACCGGTCAGCAGCTGTCGATGAACCGCCGCTGGCGGATCGACACCGCATTGGCCGCGATCATCCGCGAGCGGGGATTCGCCACGATCGATCAGCTCGTCTCTCGCCTGGTCTCCGGCGCGGACGCCGCGCTCTCGCAACAG
The DNA here is from genome assembly GCA_035630915.1 of Allosphingosinicella sp. GTDB lineage: Bacteria > Pseudomonadota > Alphaproteobacteria > Sphingomonadales > Sphingomonadaceae > Allosphingosinicella. The sequence goes on along the minus strand of DASQJU010000166.1, from coordinate 10,834 downwards.
GTGATCGAGGCGCTGCTCAACAACGAGACCTATTTTTTCCGCGATCGGCTGCCGTTCGACATGCTCCTCGCCGGCCCGGTGAAGCGGCTCGAACATTCCCGCCGCCGGGAGCGCCGAATCTCCATCTGGAGCGCCGGCTGCTCGACCGGGCAGGAGGCCTATTCGCTGGCCATGGCGTTCGCGGACGAAGCGGCGCGCTGGCAGGGCTGGACAATCGAGATCGTCGGCACCGATCTGTCCAACTCCGCAATCGATCGCGCGCGCAACGGCGTCTATTCGCAGTTCGAGGTCCAGCGCGGCTTGCCCGTGATGCAGATGATCCGCTGGTTCGACGAGCTGGGCGGCGGCGATTGGCAGGCGAACCGGAAGCTGCGCGACAAGGTCCGGTTCGAAGTCCGCAACATGATCGAACCGCCGCCGCACCCGGGCAAGTTCGATATCGTGCTGTGCCGCAACGTCCTGCTCTATTTCGCGCCGGACATGCGCCGGCTGGCGTTCAACCGGCTGGCCGACGCCTGTCATCCCGATGGCACACTGATGCTCGGCGCCGGCGAGACCGTCATCGGCCAGACCGACCGCTTCGTCTCGGATCCGGACTGCCGGGGCCTCTACCTTCCCACCCCGCCGCGCGAGGCGCAGGCGCGCGTCGCCTAGGATCGGGGTTGACGCGCAGGCCGTTTTGGCGCGCAAAAGGCCGGTGGAAGGCGTCATCGACAGCCCCTCGCCGAACTTCGACGAGCGCAACGCGGCCATTTCGATGGTCGTCCTCCATTACACCGGAATGCGCGACGCAGAGTCCGCGATTGCGCGGCTGTGCGATCCCGAAGCGGGCGTGTCCGCGCATTATCTGATCGACGAGGACGGCCGGATCGTACGAATGGTCCCCGAGGAGAAGCGCGCCTGGCACGCGGGTCTCTCCTACTGGCGCGGCGTCCAGGGCGTGAATGCCTGCTCGATCGGCATCGAGATCGTCAATCCGGGCCAGGAATTCGGCTATCGCCCGTTCACTGAGGAGCAGATGGAGGCGCTGCTGCCGCTCCTCTCGGGGATCGTCGAGCGCTACCGGATTCCGCCCGCCAACGTCGTCGGCCACTCGGATGTCGCGCCCGCGCGCAAGGAGGATCCGGGCGAGCTGTTCGATTGGGCCCGGCTCGCCAGCCACCACCTCGCCATTGCCCGGCCGACGCGCAATCTCGTCGATCCGCACTGGACCGACGGCGGATTCCTGCTGGCGCTCGAGCGCTGGGGTTATGACGTTCGCGATGCGGGCAAGGCCGTGCTCGCCTTCCAGCGCCGCTTCCGCCCCGAATTGCTCGACGGCGCGATCGACGGGGAATGCCGCGCGATCCTCCTCCAGCTCCTCTTGGACCGCGAGCGCGGGGTGAGTATATAGGCCGCGCCAGAGGGTCGGGCGGCCGCGGCCCCGCGCAAGCGGGGGCGAGGAAAGTCCGGGCTCCATGGAACGACGGTGCCGGTTAATGGCCGGCGGGGGTGACCCCAGGGAAAGTGCCACAGAAAGCAATCCACCGCGTTTCGGCGCGGCAAGGTCGAAAGGGTGCGGTAAGAGCGCACCGCGGCTCCGGTAACGGAGACGGCACGGTAAACCCCACCGGGAGCAAGACCGAATAGGGGCGGCACATGGGCTTCGTTCCGGCTCGTCGCCCGGGTTGGTTGCTTGAGGGGCGGAGCGATCCGCCTCCTAGAGGAATGGTCGCCCATCCCCGGATCACGGTCCGGGGTGGACAGAACCCGGCTTACAGACCCTCTGGCTCATTTCCCCGTCGCCGCGGGCCGAAGCACGACTCCGAACCAGAGGCCCAGCGTGAGGACTGCCGCAGCGGCCGCCGGAGCGGTCGCGATCGCCCCGGTCGGCAAGGATGCGGGGGCGAGCCGCCAGACCAGCCAGAACGAAGCGACCACCGCGACGCTCGCGACGCATTCGACCGCGAAGCGCCGCCAGGCAGCGGCCCGCATCGCGGCCATGCGCCGCTCAGCTTCCACCGCTCGAGCGATCCGCGCGACGAATGCTTCGTCCGGGGATCGCTGGTGATCTGCAAACAAGGCGGCGATCTTCTCGTCCTCGGTCATCTCAATTCTCCAGCCTTTCCACCAGGGCCGCGCGCGCCCGCGCGAGAATGGATTTCAATGTGCCGAGCGGCAGGCCCATAATCTCCGCAGCCTCGCCATGCGAGCAGCCCTCGCCGAAGCAGAGCAAGGCGGCTGCTCGTTCGCGGGTACCCAGCAGCGCCAGCGCGCGCTGGAGGTCGAGCGATTGATTGGGATCGTGCGCTACGTCGTGGGCGGGTATGGCGGCCTCGCGTTCCTCGCGCCGGCCTGCGGCGCGGCGGGTGTCGAGGAAGACCGTCCAGGCGATCCGCATCAGCCAGCCGCGATAGGTGCCCTCGCCGCGATAGTCGCTGGCCCGCCGCCACGCGCGAAGGAAGGTCTCCTGCGCGAGATCGTCGCTGCCCTGCTGGCGCGAGAGCCGGCCGAGAAATCGTCGAACCGCGCCTTCATGGCCACGGACGAGAATCGTGAAGGCGGCGGTGTCGCCCGCCGCCGCCTTCCGCGCCAGTATCGCGTCGTGATCCAAGGCGCTTGCCTCCGCGAGCCCGGATCAGCCTTGAGGACCGCGCTTTCCAGCCAGATACCGTCTCAGCAGAAGGGCGATGCCGACGAAGATCGGAAACAGCGCCGCGCCGCCCATATCTCTGATGTCGTCGAAATCTCCCTGGATGAGGGCGAAGCCGATCAAGGCGAGGCCGAGCGCGATCAGCACCATTGCCGTGCGGTCGTCATTGGCGCCGGTCGCGCGGGGCTCCGGCTCGATCGCGGCGAGAAGCTCGGAAACGACGCTGCTGTCGCGGCTGAGCGCCTCGCGGATCGTTTTCTGCTGCATGGACGTGCGCCAGAGGCGTGTGATCTGAATCATAGCCAAGACGAGGCCGATGGTGATTGCAGCGACGACGAGGACGACATCGAGATCTTTCATTTCGAATTCCTTTTGCCTTGTTCGCTGCAATGACGCCGCCGCGGCCGGCTTTGGATGACCCCTCGCGAAAATTTTTTGTCCGGGTACGTGCGCCCGGGACGGACAATGGCTAGATGACCGGTTGCAATGGCCAAGGCAAAGAGATCGAACGACTGGGGTTTCCCGCGCTGGCGCGCTTACGGATCGGCGCGCGAGGCCGAGCCCGTGCGCCAGTGCGACCGCCACGGCTGCGGCGAGCCCGGCGACCGGCCCGCGCCCAAATCCCCCAATGGTCCCGAACGCTGGTATTTCTGCGAGCAGCACGCCGCCGAGTACAACCGCAACTGGAATTATTTCGAGGGGCTGACCGCCGAGGAGGCGGCCAAGCGCGAGGCCAAGGAGCGGCAGGGCGCGGACGCCTTCGCCAGCGCCAATCATTATGGCTGGGGCGGGCCCGGCGACGGCAGCCGAAGCCGCGACGAGATGCGTGCGCTCGACGTGCTGGAGCTCGAAGCCGACGCCGATTTCGAAGCGATCCGCAGCGCCTATCGCCGCCTCGCCAAGGCGCACCATCCCGACGTCAAGCCGGGCGACGAGGAAGCGGCCAAGCGCTTCCAGCTGATCAAGGCGAGCTACGACGTGCTCCGCCGCGCCGAGGAGCGGCGCGCCAACCTCACCCCCTGACAGCGGGCGAGGCCTCCGGGATTGCCCGGATTATCCAGTTGAACACACTGTATTTTCTCCTGCGCGCGATTGGCGTAGGATAGCCCCATGGTTGCTGGGCCGAGTGTGAGTCGCCGGGCCACCGCCGCCTTCGGCGCCGTGGTGCTCGAACTGCTGCTGCTCTACGCGATGATCTTCGGCTTCGTGCTGACCTTGCCGGCGGCGCACGAGGAGCACCTCAAGCTGTTCGACGTGGCCCCGCCGCCCCAGCCGCCACCGATTCCGCCCCCACAGCCGCCGAGCCCCACCAACTCGCGCCGCGAGGGCGCCGCCTCGCCGCCGAACCTGCGCGCCGAGGCGACCCAGATCGTGGCGCCGGAGCCGGTCATCCCGCTCCCGGTGCCGCCGCCGGTCGTCGCCGCACCGGTGCAGCGCGAGGGCGCCAAGCCCACCGCCGGCGCGGCCGACATTCGCGGGCCCGGCTTCGGCAGCGGCGGGATCGGCAACGGGACGGGGAGCGGGCGCGGCGGCAATGGCGATGGCGCGGGCAACGGCCTCGGAACCGGCCGGTTCGTTCCGCCGCGCCGAATCGCCGGCCGGCTCAGCGACCGCGATTTTCCGAGCGTGGTGGGCGAGGCGGGCGGGGGCGGGACGGTCTCGGTCCGCTTCTCGGTCGAGGTTGACGGCCATGTCGGCCGCTGCGTGATCGATCATTCGAGCGGCAACCGCATCCTCGACGACACGACCTGCCGTTTGATCCGGGAGCGCTACCGGTTCCGTCCGTCGCTTGATCCCGGTGGCCGCCCGGTTCGCTCGCAAATCGTCGAGGATCATAGCTGGGAGACGATCGACGATCCCGATCCGCGCGACTACGGCCGCCGCCGCCGCTTCTAGGACGTGACCATGAAGGTGCCGGTGACGCTGGCCACCGGATCGGCGGCGTCGCCGTCATGCGCCGTGCCGCGCACGAAGGCGACGCTGCGGGTGGCGCCGAAGCAGGTGCCGCGCCCGACGATCGTCCGGCCGGGCGTCGCCGGGCGCAGATAATCGACCCTGAGGTCGAGCGTCGCCTGCGGCCGGAAATGGCCGAGCCTGATCCAGATGGCGAGGCTGGTGGCCATGTCCATCAGGCTGATGATCGGGCCCGAGGCGATGATCCCGCTTTCCGGCATGCCGACCAGCTTCTCGTCATAGGGAAGGTCGAGCTCGACCCAGTCCTCGCCGTGGCCGCGATAGGCGATGCCGAGCGCGCCGCCGTGCCCCAGGTGGCGGACGTAGGACATAAAGCGCTCCGGATCGAACGCCCCGCCGGGATCGCGGACATCGCTCACGCGGCGAGCCGCGCGGCGGTTTCGCGGACCAGGGCGATCATGTTGGGAATGCCCTGGGTGCGGTTCGAGCTGAGCTGGTTCCGGAGGTCGAACGGCGCGAGCGCCGCTTCGACGTCGGTGGCCAGGATTTGCTCGGGCGTGCGGTCCTGAACGGCGAGCAGGACCAAGGCGACGATCCCCTTGGTGATCGCCGCATTGCTGTCGGCGAGGAAATGAAGCCGGCCATCGCCCTGCGGCACCGGATACACCCAGACCGAGGCCGAACAGCCGCGCACCAGGGTCGCGTCGGTCTTCAGCGGCTCGGGCATCGGCTCGAGCGCGCGCCCGAGGTCGATCAGCAGGCGGTAGCGGTCGTCGGCCTCGAGCAGCGCATAGTCGGCGAGAACGTCGTCGATGGACTGGAATGACATGGCCGCGGCTTAGCCTCGCGGGGCCTTCGCGTCACCCTTCGTTGCCGTTGGCGATCGCTTCGAGACGGCGAACCCTGTCCTTGAGGTCGGCGAGCTCGAGCCGAGCGGCCGCCGGGCTGACCGGCTCGGCGCCGCGCTGGCGCAGGCGAATCTCCATTCGGCGCAGATCGAGCCAGCCGTCGAAGCCCCGGAGCGCCGCGAGGCTCACAATCGCCAAGGCAATGACCGCCCCCGCGAAAAGCGCCGTCAGCGTGCCCGGATCGCCCATTCCTGCCTCCTATTGGTCCCGCAGCCGCTCGATCTCGCGCTCGAGACTGTTTTCCTTCTCGACCGTGATCCGCTCGATCACCTGGAGTCGCTCCTTGAGCTGCCTGACCTCGTCACGCAGCCGCTGGGCCTCGGCGTCGTCGCGCGCTGGAAGCTGGTCGCGATTGCGCCCGCGGCGGCCGCCGAGGACCGACCGGATGACGCTGGCGAACATGACCAGCGCGACGATCAGGACGACCATCTCGTATTGGTTCATTGCCCTGTCCTTCCCGTCAGTTCAGCGGCGGCGTGTCGCGCAGCCGGTCGATCTCCTCGGCGACGTCGATGCCCTTGTCGGTGACGATCCGCTCCAGAACGCGCACCCGCTGCTCGAGCCGCTCGGTGTGCGCCGCATATTGCGCGGCCTTCTCGGCCGTCCGGTCGCTCGTCATCTGCAGTTGCTTCTCCTTCAGCCGCAGCCACGGCCGGATCCAGACCTTGCCGATGATCGCCACCAGACCGCACATGATGCCGAGGATCGGAATCAGGACTCCCAAATCGCGCATGCTTGAATTCCTCTAGTTCTTGGGCAGGCGCAGGGCTTCGATTTCCTGCGTGAGTCGGTGGCTGTCGTCGGTCACGATCCGCTCCACGTTGGCGAGCCGGTCCTTGACCGCGCCGAGCTCGGCGCGGAGCTGGGCATTCTCCTGGCTGAGCAACTTGACGCGCTCGACCACCTCTTCGTTCTTCTTGGGATAGACCGCCTGGCCCCAGGGGCCGTCGAGCGGATAGCCGTGCTTGATCCTGAGCCAGGTGGTGGCCACCCAGCCGCCGACGGCGATGCTGAGGATGATCGCGATGAACGGAAACACCTGGCTGATCAAGGCGAGCTTGTCGGGATCCATGTCCTATTCCCCCTTACGGCTTCTGCCGCAGACTTTCGATTTCGCGCGCGGTGCGCTCGGCCGGGTCGGTTGCGATCCGCTCAAGCACCGAGAGGCGCTCCTCGAGCCGGCCAATCTGGCCGACCAGGCGCTCGTTCTCGTTGGTCAGGAGCTCGATCTTCCGCTCCGCCTCAGGGCCTTCGCGGGACGAGGTGCCCGACCATTCGTTCTCGAGCGGATAGCCGTGGCGGGCGCGGATCCAGCTGGTCAGCACCCAGCCCATCGTCGAGATGAAGATGATCGCGATGACGAAATTGGGTCCACCGAAATTCATGTCCATTCCCCTCTAGCTGGCGTGACGCAGGTCTTCGATCGCGGCGGCGGTACGCTGCGCGGGATCGGTGGCGATGCGCTCGAGCACGGCGATCCGCTCTTCGAGCCGTCCGACCTGTCCCTTGAGGCCGGCATTCTCGCTGGAGAGAAGTTCCACCTGGCGCTGCGCCTCGAGCCCGCCGCCGGCCAGTTTCGCCTGCGCCCTGGTCCGCATCCAGGCGAACACCAGAGCCGAGCCAATAACCATCGCGGTCATTATGATGATGAAGAGGGCGACCCCTGGGTTCATGATCTTGATTCCCCTTTGATTGCGTCGGTCAGCGGAGTTGCTCGATTTCGCGGGCGAGCCGACCGTTCGAGCTGGTGACGTAGGTTTCGACGTCGGCGAGCCGCCGGTCGATGTCGCGCAGCCGGCCGCGGACGTCGCGGGTCATCATGTGCGGGCTTCGGCGAACACCTTGCCAGAATTTCTTCTGCTCAGGATCCTGCCGGTAAAGCTCGTAGGGCTTGCGCGGCGCCATCCAGGCGATGATGAAATAAGCGAGCAGCGGCATGCCCTGGCCGATCAGCGTGCCGATCACGAAGCCCATGCGGACGATGGTCACGTCGACGCCGGTATAATCGGCGATCCCGGCGCAGACGCCCTTCCACTTGGCGTTTTCCTTGTCGAGATAGAAGCGGGTGCGCTGGACGTTCATTTTTGCCTCCGGCCGGGACGGTTGGTGCGCTCGGCGGTCTCGTAGAGGCGCTCGGAGCGGTCTTCGAGGGCGGTTTCGACCGGATCATGACCGAGCGCGCGCCAGTTTGGATTCTCGGCCTGAACGATCCGCTCGATCGTCATCATTCGATCGTCGAGCCGGCGGGCCAGCTCGTAGAGTTCGTCGAGCAGGTCCTCGTCTTGGGTAGTGATCGTCTTCGCCATCTTCCACCGTGTGATGTAGTGGAACAGCACCCACGGAAAGCCGATGAACAGGATCGCCATGATCGGCAGGGCGAGGATTGGGCCGTCGATTTCCATTTATTCCCCCTTGGTCGCGGCTTCGCCGCCATTGGTGCGCTTGGCGAGCGTCGCCTTCAGCGCTTCGAGCTCGGCATCGACCTTGTCGGCGTTGCGCAGCTCTGAAATCTCTTCCTCGAGCGTCTTGGGCGCGGCGCCAAGCGCGAGCGCGTCGGCCTCGCCCTCGGCGTAATCCGCGTGGCGCTCGAGCACGTCGAAGCGCGAGAAGGCGTCGTCGACCTTTGGCCCCGAATACATTTCGCGAAGCCGCGTGCGGTTCTGGGCGCTCTCCATGCGGGTCATCACCGCGTTCTGGCGGGCGCGGGCCTCGCGCAGCTTGTTCTGCAGCTTGGCAATGTCGGCCTCGCTGGCGCGGAGCGCGTCGTCGAGCACCGCGATCTCGGTCTTGAGCTGCTCGGCCAGGTCGGCCGATTTCTGCTTCTCGAACAGGGCCTGCTTGGCGAGATCCTCGCGGTCCTTGGAGAGCGCGAGCTCCGCGCGCTCGACCCAGCTGTCCTGGAGCCGGTCGAGCTTGGCGATCTGGCGCCGCATCTCCTTCTGGTCGGCGATCGTCCGTGCCGCCGAGGCGCGCACTTCGACGAGGGTCTCCTCCATCTCCATGATGATCATGCGGATCATCTTGGCGGGGTCCTCGGCCTTATCGAGGAGATCGGTGACGTTAGCGGCAATGATATCGCGCGTCCGCGAGAAGATGCCCATGGGAATGAACTCCTTGTATGAAACTGCGGCACGGTCCGAACTGGCCTGACCGGGCTGACGAGGAGCGGTGATGCGCATCAGCTCCCCGGGCCCGACCGTTATACGCGCCGGCCGAGATTTAACCATTCAGAACGCCCCCGGCCTGGACCGAGGCGACCAGCGTCCGGTCGAAGTCGACGGGACGCATGGTCCCGCCGGAAGCGGCGCTGATGGAGACGGCCGAAAGGACAAAGGCGCCGGCCGCTGCGGTGGCGACGCGAACGATGCGATCGGAGGTGAACATGTCGGTCTCCCTACTGGGTCGTTGCTCTTGTCCCGCCGACCATCGGCGTGACGCCAAATCCTAAGCATGGGCCGTGCCAGCGCGAAAAAAGCCCGGAAAACCGCCAAAAATGCCTCGTATGGACGAGAAAATTCTTGCCAACAGGTGGCGAAATGCGCCAACAATCGGGAATGGAACGCAATACCCATCTCGTCGGCCAATCGACTTCCTTCCTCGACGCGGTCGAGCGTGCGAGCCGCGCCGCGCCGCTCGACCGGCCCGTGCTGGTGATCGGCGAGCGCGGCACCGGCAAGGAGCTGATCGCCGAGCGGCTCCATCACTTGTCGTCGCGCTGGGATGGCCCGCTCATCGTCATGAACTGCGCCGCTCTGCCCGAGACGTTGATCGAGGCCGAGCTGTTCGGGCACGAGGCGGGCGCCTTCACCGGCGCGACCAAGGCCCGGCCGGGGCGGTTCGAGGAGGCCAATGGCGGCACGCTGTTCCTCGACGAGCTCGCCACGCTCTCCAGCCCGGCGCAGGACCGGCTGTTGCGCGCGATCGAATATGGCGAGGTGACGCGGATCGGCTCGAGCCGGCCGCTGAATGTCGATGTGCGCATCGTCGCGGCGACCAACGAGCATCTTCCCCGGCTGGTCAACGAGGGCCGCTTCCGCGCCGATCTGCTCGATCGCCTGAGCTTCGAGGTCGTAACGCTCCCGCCCTTGCGCAACCGGGTCAGCGACATCGCCGTGCTCGTGGAGTTCTTCGGCCGCAAGATGGCGATGGACATCGAGATGGACGTCTGGCCCGGCTTCAGCGAGGAGGCGATGGAGCGGCTCAAATCCTATGCCTGGCCCGGCAATGTGCGCGAGCTCCGCAACGTCGTCGAGCGCGCCGTCTATCGCTGGCAGGGCCAGGAGGGTCCGATCCAGGACATCCAGTTCGATCCCTTCGAAAGCCCGTGGCGGCCCTTGCCTGGCCAGCCCGAGCGCCGCGCCCCCGAAACCGCCGTCACCCTCGCGGAGAAGGCCGAAGCGTCGGCCGAGGCGCTGACCGCCGGCCCGGCGCACCGGCACACTCCCGAGGAATGCGCCGATTTCCGCCTCGCCGTCGCCGAATATGAGAAGGCGATCCTCGCCGCCGCGCTCGAAAAATGCCGCTGGAACCAGCGCGCCGCGGCGACGGCGCTGAGCCTGACTTACGATCAGCTCCGGCACGCGATGCGCAGGCACGAGCTTCAGGGATGACTCTCTCTTGTCTGGCATTGGCCGGCGTCGCGGTGACACCCGGAACTATCTGGTTCTGATCGCCTTTCCTCGCCGTCGCGAATGGGCGACTCGCGTCCTGTCCTTCCTATTGCTGGTAGCATTGGATCATCGCGGCAACGCGCGCCGGCCCCGGCGGGTGGACGATGTCGCCGGGATTGTTGCGGAACATTTCCATCAGTCCGTAGAAGGCATCGGGCGAAAACCAACCTTGGTCGCGTCCGGTGCGCACCGCCCAGCAATCGGCAGCGGTCTCGTTGAGGCCGACGACGTGATGGCCGCATTCGTGACCGACCCAGAACAGCTTTAGGGACGTGGGCAGACCCACGAAATAATGCGGATTGAGGAAAATATACCCGGGACGCGACATGCCGACATCGGGGAGGCTCGGATCGACCACGAATGTGACATTGTAGCAGACGACGGGATAACCATCGACGCTGAAGCTGCCGGCCGGATAGACCTGGGCTCGGGCTTCCGTTCCGGCGAACGATGCGAGGATCAACGCGAGGGCGAACGGCACGCGCATTGCCAGTCTCCTTTTGTGATGCGCCTGGGGGCGGACGTCGTCGGGCGCTAGGCGATGCTCTCCTCCGGCAGCACGATCGGCAGTATGGGCAGCATCGTCTGCGCCAGACTCTCTTCTTCCGCGACCGCGAACGCGCCGGCCTCGGCAAGTTCGAAAAGATTGGCAAGGCTGTACGGGTCAGCTGCGGCCAGATCGACCTCGTAGCCGAGATCGCGAAGGCTGC
>DASQJU010000165.1:0-3211 GCA_035630915.1 Allosphingosinicella sp. | reverse complement strand
GTCAGCGAATTGTCGACGATCCGAAACACCCTGTTTTCCGCGATCGCCGGCAGGATCAGCTCCAGCACAGCGGCGAGGTCGCCAGCGGCGTCGATTCCGGCGTCGACCACCGCGAACCAGGAGCCTTCGCGCGCCTGGAATGCGGCGATGCACTTCTGCGTCGACAGCCACATCTCGAGCGCCTTAACCGCGCCCTTGGCTTCCGGGGAGACAGCGGAAACCGTCTTCTTGACGGTCTGGGAGAGCGCCCTTCCCTCCTCGGCGGTCAGATGTGCAAACTCCCGGCCATCGAGCAGGAAGTTTCCGTCCGCCGGTTTTGCGGACCAGAGCTTGGGCTCGGCGGAAGTTGCGGCGGCCTTTGCAAGTTGGGCCGACCTGGCTGGCGTACCCGTCGCGCCGGTAAGAATGATCATGGCGCCCTCCGTTCCGCGCCAATCGGGGCGTCGATCGTGAGGTGGACGGCGCGCGAGAGGCCCACCGGACCTAGCCGCCGAAACCCTTGCCGAGGAAGCTCGGGACCGGGCCGTTCCAGCCGTCTTCGGCAGGCTCGAGGTCCGGCGCGCGCTCCTGGCGGGCGCGCGGCATTCGTTCGCGGCGCTCCGGCTTCTCCGCGCGGGGCTCGGGCCTTTCCGCTCGAGGCTCCGGCCCTTCCGATTTGGGTTGTACGGGGGCAGACCTGGGCTCTGCCGGCTCCTCGCGGCGCGGACGGCGCGCGCGGCGGGGCTTCTCTTCGCGGCCCGCCGGTTGGGGCGTCTCGCCTTCGGGCGCCTTGTCGCCGCTCCCCAGCTCCGGAATCTTGTTACCGGTCAGCTTCTGGATGTTGTCGATCGATTCCTGGTCTTCCTTGGTGACCATGCTGATCGCGATGCCGGTCTTGCCGGCGCGGCCGGTGCGGCCGATGCGGTGGACATAATCGTCCGGATGCCAGGGCACGTCGTAGTTGAAGACGTGGCTGACGCCCTTGATGTCGAGCCCGCGCGCGGCGACGTCGGAGGCGACGAGGATGTTGATCTCGTCGGCCTTGAACCGGTCGAGCTCGCGGATCCGGTCGGACTGGTCCATGTCGCCCTGGATCTGGCCGACGTTGAGGCCGGAGCGCTTGAGCGACTGGGCGAGCTCGCGCACCGTCGTCTTGCGGTTGCAGAAGACGAGGGCACTGCGCACCTGGCCGCTGTGGAGCAGCTCGGTCAGCGCCTCCTTCTTGCGGCGCGATTCGACGCGCAGGATGCGCTGGTCGATCAGCAAATTGGTCTGCGCCGGGCGCGCCACCTCGATCGACTTGGGATCGGTGAGGAAGCGGTCGGCCAGCTTCTTGATCGGCGGCGGCATCGTCGCCGAGAAGAGCAAGGTCTGCCGCGTCTTGGGCAGCTTGGTGCAGATTTCCTCGATGTCGGGGATGAAGCCCATGTCGAGCATCCGGTCCGCCTCGTCGATCACCAGCAGGCTGCAGCCGTTGAGCATAATCTTGCCGCGGCCGAACAGGTCCATCAGGCGGCCCGGGGTGGCGATCAGCACGTCGACGCCCTTCTCGAGCGCTTTGACCTGGTCGCCCATCTGCACGCCGCCGATCAGCAGCGCCATGGAGAGCTTGTGGTGCTTGCCGTACTTCTCGAAATTCTCGGCGACCTGGGCGGCGAGCTCGCGGGTCGGCTCGAGGATCAGCGAGCGCGGCATGCGGGCGCGGGCGCGGCCTTGCGCCAGGATGTCGATCATCGGCAGGACGAAGCCGGCGGTCTTGCCGGTGCCCGTCTGGGCGATGCCGATGATGTCGCGTCCCATCAGGACGGGGGGAATCGCCTGACGCTGGATCGGAGTCGGGTCGTCATACCCCGCCTCGCTCACCGCGCGGAGCAATTCGTCTGACAGGCCGAGATCGGCAAAGCTCATCTAAAATCCGGGATTTGGGGCGCCCCTCCACATGGCGGCGCTTGCGCCGGTCCGATTGTGCGAAGCGGCCCTCATTGTCAAGCGAAGGTCAGTCGGGCCGCTCGGCCGTGAGCGTGCGGAACTGGTCGATCTGGCATTCGCCGCCGGTGCGCGAGCGCAGCGAATCGCGGTCGGCGCAGATTTGCCCGTCGGCGGATACGGGGAGGTAGAAGCCGCTGTAGAAATCGAGCGCGGGGCAGCGCCCCTCGAGCCGGGCCCGGACGCGGGTGCGGTCGCGGAAGACGAGATCGACGCTGTTCTGGCCGAGCCGGGCGGCGCCGAGGATCTGGCGGGCGGCGATGCAGCGGGGGCCGCGATGCTCCTCCCAGCGGACCAGAGGCGAGGCGCCGGCACCGGCCGGCACGGCGCCGGGCGAGACGCGAACGATGATCTGCTGGTGAACGGTGATCGTGCCCTGCCCGCCGCGGGCGCCCTGCTGCTCCGCCTCGTCGTCGCCAAAGGCGAACATCAGCAGGGCCGCGATGCCGGCCAGGATCACGTCCAAATCTCCATCACCGACCGGCATTCACGGGCGCGCTTGAACATGCGATTAATTTGCCCCTCCGAGCGGCGCGCTTTATCGCGTGGGGGATGGCTTATCCTTCCGACGACCTGCTCGGCAAGCTGGCTGAACTGCTGGGTCCCAAGGGATTCACGCGCGACGCCGGGGCGATGGCCCCGTCGCTCAGCGACTGGCGGGGACGCTATCATGGCGCCGCGGCGGCGATGCTCAGCCCCGCGTCGCGCGAGGAGGTGGCGGCGATCGTCGCCCTGTGCGGTTCCGCAAGGGTGGCGCTGGTGCCGCAGGGCGGCAACACCTCGATGGTCGGCGGCGCGACCCCCGATGCGGGGGGCGAGGCGCTGCTGCTGTCGATGAGGCGGATGGACCGCATCCGCGATCTCGACGCGGCGGCCGGGATCGCGGTCTGCGAGGCGGGGGTGATCCTCAGCAATCTGCAGGAAGCGGCGCTGGCGGTCGGGCGGCGCTTTCCGCTGACGCTCGGGGCCAGGGGCTCGGCGACGATCGGCGGCCTCGTCTCGACCAATGCCGGCGGCACCCAGGTGCTTCGCTTCGGCACGATGCGTGCGCTGGTGCTGGGGATCGAGGCGGTGCTTCCCGACGGCGCGCTGTTCGAGGGGCTCGCCGCGCTGAAAAAGGACAATCGCGGCTACGACCTCCGGCAGTTGCTGATCGGCGCCGAGGGCACTTTGGGCGTCGTCACCGCGGCCAGCCTCCGACTCGTCCCCGCCATCGGCGAGCGCGTCGCGGCCTGGGCCGGGGTCG
>DASQJU010000164.1:0-3076 GCA_035630915.1 Allosphingosinicella sp. | reverse complement strand
GCTGAAGGGGGTCGTTACCCCTGACTCCCTCTCCCATGGGAGAGGGGATTCGAGGGCGGTGGGTCCAAATTCTCCTTGATTTCCGGGTTGCCCCCGATGGTCGGCTGCGGTCCGACATGGGCGAGTGCGCGCGAAGGATGGCGACGCCATGAGCCTCGTGCCCGCCTCGATCGCGCCGCTGCCGGTTCCGCCGGAGCTGCTGCCGATCCTCTTCGATTATTCGGCGAGCTTCATCTGGGCGCTGTCGGGCGCGCTGATCGCCGCCCGGCGCGGCTTCGTCGGGATCGGCATCCTGACCATCGCCATCGCCTCGGCGGTCGGCGGCGGTTTGCTGCGCGACATGCTGCTGCTGAGCGCGCCGGTCGCGGTGCGCAACCCGGTCTATCTGACGCTGGCGCTGATCGCGACCCTGATGGTCGCGGTCGGCGGGCGGGTGGTCGACCGCGCGCGGGCGGTCGGCCCGGCGGTCTACCTCGCCGACGCGCTCGGCGCCGGGGCCTATGCGGTGGTCGGCGCCAACCTCGCCATCGCCGCCGATCTGCCGCAGGCCGGGGTGATCTTCGTCAGCGTGGTCAACGCCGTCGGGGGCGGGCTGCTGCGCGACGTGCTGATGCGGCGCGTGCCGGACCTGTTCAAGCCGGGAGTCCCGCTCGGCGGCGCGGCCTTCGCCGGGGCGATCCTGTTCTCGATGCTGGCGATCCAGGTGGGCGTGCCGCAGACGGTGGCCGCGTTCGTCACCATCGGCACGGTCTTCGTCCTCGCCGGCGCGATGCTGCAGATGGGGGTCCGCTCCCGACCGCTCGAATCCTTCCGCGAATATTGGGAGGGGCGGGAATAGGGGGCTGGGAAGGCGGCCGGCGGGGCGATAGGATGAGCGCGCCGCTTCAGGGAGCTCGTCATGACATCGAAGATCGCCATCGCCATCGCCGCCACCTTGCTCGCCTCGAGCGCCGCTTATGCCGCCGTCTCGGCGATGGGCTGCTGCGACGATTGCTGCGACGAGATGCGCCAGCAGGGCGACCACGCCCATCACGGCGCCACGCCGGCCCCGGCGCCCGCGCCGACGCCGCAGCGCTAGGCCGAATGAAGCGCCTCCACGTCCATGTCGGGGTCGCCGACCTCGACCGCTCGATCGGCTTCTATTCCACCCTGTTCGGCGCGGCGCCGAGCGTGGTGAAGGCCGATTACGCCAAGTGGATGCTCGACGACCCGCGGGTCAATTTCGCGATTTCCAGCGGAGGGCATGCGGCGAACGGGATCGAGCATCTCGGCATCCAGGTGGAGGATGGCGCCGAGCTGGCCGAGGTCTATGGCCGGCTCGCCGAAGCCGGCCGGCCGGTGATCGAGGAGGGCGCGACGACCTGCTGCTACGCCCAGTCCGAGAAGAGCTGGGTCGCCGATCCCGACGGCGTGGTCTGGGAGGCCTTCCTGACCACCGGCGAGGCGACCCATTATGGCGAAGGGCCGGCGCTCGACGCGCTTTCGGCGCCGCCGCCCGCGGCCGCCGCGGGGCAATGCTGCGCGCCTAAAATGGATTGAGCCGGGGCGCCTGACCGGCCGGTCAGTCGGGCTGGCGGCCGAGGCGTTCGCCGCAGCCGAGGCAGATCAGATCCTGGTCGAGGTCGATCCGGAACGGGCCCGCGGCGACGATCATCGCCGGGTCCGGATCCTGCTCCCCGGCCCGGGGCGGCTGCGGCTCGAAGGTGATCTGGCCCTGCGCGCCGCAGGCGCAGATCTGCGGCAGGGTGAACCTCCGCAACGCACGCGCCTGAACATGTTTGGAGTCGCTGGAGCGATATCTCACAGCCGATCCTTTCGCGATTCGGCCTCCTCGCTAGGACCAGAACCGCATCGGAATTCGTGAGTTCCACTTTCCTCGGATTATCACCTTATCCCAGATCAACAATATGCCGACCCTGAGCGTCGAGCCAAAAATACAAACCGAAAGTTGATAATGATTAAGACTCACAATATTAATCTATGATGAAACGTTAATCACGCGGCCGCCCGAGGAGGGCTGCATGAGAGACGCCGAGGCCTATTGGGAACGCGTCACGCATTTTCGTGAGCTGGCGCAGGGACTCGATTTGAAAACCACCGCCGTGCTGCTTCTGCTCGCCGAGGATT
The DNA here is from genome assembly GCA_035630915.1 of Allosphingosinicella sp. Classification (GTDB taxonomy): domain Bacteria; phylum Pseudomonadota; class Alphaproteobacteria; order Sphingomonadales; family Sphingomonadaceae; genus Allosphingosinicella. The sequence continues at coordinate 949 of DASQJU010000164.1, read as the reverse complement.
ACGAGCGACTGGCGCGGGAAGCGGAGACGGCAGCGAACAGGCGTTCCTGAGGCGGCGCGTGCATCGCCCGGCCCGGGCGCCTATATCCGCGCCTTACCTCCCCTTACGGATGCCGTCATGACCAGGCCAATCAAAGTCGACTTCGTCTCGGACGTGTCCTGCCCGTGGTGCATCATCGGCCTCAAGGGGCTCGAGGAGGCGCTCGCGCGGGTCGGCGATCTGGTCGCGGCGGAGATCCGCTTCCAGCCGTTCGAGCTCAACCCGCAGATGCCGGCCGAGGGTCAGGACCTCGTCGAGCATGTCGCCCAGAAATACGGCTCGACGCGCGAACAATATTTCGAGCGGCGCGAAATGATCCGCGACCGCGCCGCAGAGGTCGGCTTCACGATCGGCGCGGGCTCGGCCGCGGGGCGGGTGTGGAACACGTTCGACGCCCACCGGCTGTTGCACTGGGCCGGGCTCGAGGGCCGCCAGCGCGATCTCAAGCTCGCCTTGTTCGAGGCCTATTTCACGGACGGGCGCAATCCGGGCGACCATGAGGTGCTCAGGGACGCGGCCGCGAAGGCCGGGCTCGATCCGGACAAAGCGGGCGAAGTGCTGGCGTCCGGCCTCTACGCCGACGAGGTCCGCGCCGCGGAGCGTTTCTGGCAGGCGCAGGGGATATCGGGCGTGCCCGCGATCATCATCGACGACCGTTATTTGATCTCCGGCGGGCAAAGCGCCGACGCCTTCGAATCCGCCCTGCGCCGGATCGCCGCCGAGGCGCCGGCCGAGGCGGGGACGGGCTAAGCTTTCGGAGCGATCACCGTCGGCAACGGGGTCTCGCGTTCACCCCGGCCGCTGTTGCATAGACCCATAGCCGAGATCGCGTATGTTCGGCTCATGACCCGGCTGTGCATGTTGACCTCGCTCCTCCTGGCGCTTGCCGGATGCGGCAACGAAATAGCGA
>DASQJU010000163.1:0-7862 GCA_035630915.1 Allosphingosinicella sp. | reverse complement strand
CGGGGGAGAGAACGAAGAATCCGCGGTCAGGTTGCGTGAACCCCGCCTAAGCAAGGCGTTCATCCGAGGTCTAGGAAACGACCTCCGTGAACGGATAGGCGTCGCGGATATGGGCGTTGAAATAGCGTCCCTTGCTGAACGCGGCGCGGAAGGCATCGGCTTCGGACGCCGGCACGTTGTGATAGACATAGCGCCGGCCGGTGGTGAACAGGATGTCGAGGGCCCGCCGCTCCGTGTCGTAATGCGCGGCGCGGATCACGGTGGAGGGCATGTCTAGCCTCCGTCTCCCGGGCCGACGGCGAGCAGCGCGATGCTGTCGCCGCTTTCGAGCTCGACCGTTTCGCCTGGCTCGGCGCCGTCGAGCGCGCGGGCGAGCGGGGAGGTCCACGACAGCCGGCCCTGCGCTGGATCAGCCTCGTCCTCGCCGACGATCTCCAGCACCTGCACCGCGGCGCCGCGGCTGATCGTGATCTTGGCTCCGAATCCGGCCGCCTGGGGATCGGGATGGTGAGGCACCGGCTGGGCCGACGCGCGGCGCTGGATCCAGTAGCGCAGGTCTCGCCGCAACATCGCCTCGTCGGCCGCGTCCGGGCCGGCGGCAAGTCTCGTCTCGATGCGGTCGATCTCGTCGTCGATCATCCGCAGCCCGCGCGGCGTCACGAGGTTCGGCAGGCCGCTGACGGGCCGCTCGGGCGGGCCCGGCTCGGGGGCATTGCTGTCTTCCTTCACGAATGCGCGGCTCATAGATCTCCTCCTTCCCCGCAAACGCGCGTGCGGCATTAGATTTCCTGCGCAAGGGCTTTAAGCAAGCTTTACGTCATGCGTGATATGGTATAACATTCATGAATAGAATAAGGAGCCCACGATGGTCCATTCAGCCAAGTCTCGCAGAGCCCGTCGGTTCTCTCCGCCGCCGGCGCCAAGCTTCGCCCCGATCGTGGCGATCAACACCACCCCGCTGATCGACATGATGCTCGTCCTGCTGGTCATGGTGATCGTCGCCATCCCGGTCAGCAACCACCGGGTCCCGCTCGAACTGCCACCGCCCGACCCCACAACGGCGCCGCCGCCGAGCCACGTGCTCGCGATCGCCCCAAGCGGCGCGCTCACCTGGAATGGGCGACCGCTGGCTGCGCCCGAGCTTGGCGCGCGGCTGAGGGCATTGCGCAGCGATCCGCTGCAACCGGTGCTTCAGCTCGATGCCGCCGGGGAGGCGCGCTACGAGCGGGTCGACGAGGTGATGGGCGAGATCGCCCGGGCCGGCGTCACCCGGCTCGGCTTCGTCGGCAACCAGCGCTTCGCGGAGGCACTCGACCGCTAGCGCGGAACCTCGATCGTCGGCCCGAGATTCTGGACGACCTGGCGCGCGTCGAAGCTGCGGGCGCCCTGCGGCGCACCGCGCTCGAGCAGGATTTCGGCCGTTGCCTCGAAGCGCTGGATCGTGCTGACGTCGACCGAATTGGCCCAGAACGGGCCGCCGTAATACGGATTCCACGAGCGCCAGCCATAGGCCCCGCCATAGGGCCCGTAATAGCGCCAGGACGGCCGCCAATAGCCATAGGGGCCGGTCGGGAAGGGATCGGAATAGACCCGGGTCTCCACGTTGCGGTCGGTCGCGTGATCGACGATGGTGAAGCTGTCATAGCCGTTTTCGAGCGTCAGTTCGGCGGCCCGGAACAGCAGGGAATTCTCGACCCGGTCGCGCGAGGTCATGCTGTTGCCGGCGAAGAAGACGCGGTAGCGATTGGCCTCGATCCGCTGGCTGGCATAGCCGCCGGCCGAGCCGGTGAGCGGCTGATAGGGGGTCGGGGTGGCGCAGCCGGCCACAGCGAGCGCGGCGGCGGAGCCGAGGGCGACAATGGCGCGACGGGCGCCGAAAGCCTTTCCAGACATGATGTTGGTCCTGCCAAGGGGGTCCGCGGGGAGGAACCCCCGCGGGCGAGCGAGGTTCCCTCGGCACCGGGGCTGCAGCGCTAGCGGCTGGTGGGGTTGTGCGGCTTGATCGCGGGCGGCTCGGGTTCGTCCCGCGCGACTGCGCCGAGCAGCTCACGCGAGCGGGCGACCAGCCGCTTCGACTTGGCGAGGCCGGCTTCGATCTTTTCCCGCAACTCGGCGAAATTCTCGGTCTTGTCCCCGTCGGTCACACCAGATCCTAACAAGCGGGACTAACTTGCATCAAGTCGAGAAGTTCCTTCGGTCCGTCGCTTCGCGGAAAAAAGTCGCTGCCTTCAGGCGCTGCCTGCGGCGCGGGCGGCGCCGAGCGTGTCGGTATATTGCTGGAAGCGCGCCACCTTGCCGTCCTCGATCCGCCAGACATGGGCGAGCTGGGCGTCGTAGGGTGCGCCGGTCGCCTTGTTGGTGCCGCGATAGCGGCCGAGCACGACCACGGAGTCGCCGGCGTCGAGATATTCCTCCGGGACCGCCGAGAAGCCGTCCCACTCGCCGATGCAGCGCGCGAAGACGCCGTTCAGGATCGCCTCGGGGCCGCGATAGGGATTGCCGTCCGCATAGAGGAAATTCTCGGCCTCGTTCCACTCGATGTCCGGGCGCATTGCCCCGAGCACGCCCGGCACGTCGCCCGCGGCGAAGGCGTCGTAGATGCCCCGGATCAAAGCGACGTTCTGCTCGGACATGGCGATTCTCCCCTGGCTGAAGCCCAAGGATGCGCGCGCGGCCGGCGTGGCACAAGGCCGCGGCTGCCATAACTTCGCCGGATTGCGGAGCGACTCAGGCGCCGGCTCGAGGAGAGGCGCGTATGGCGGTTGCGTTCTGGCTGGCGTTCCAGGCGGCGCCCGCACCGGCTGCGCAATCGGCGCCCGCGCCGATCGCGTTCGACCTCGCGACCGTCGAGCGCGCCCGCTACGATCCCAGCGATCCCATCACCCTGCGGCCCTGCGACCGGGGCGTCGGCGACGCAATCGTCGTCTGCGGCCGCCGCGCGGCCGGCGCCTATCCGATGGCCGAATGGGAGCGCGTCTTCCCGCCCCAGGGGCCGCTCCGCGCCGAGACGAGCATCGGCGGCGGCGCCCTGGCGTCGATCGACGCCGAGACGGTCGTGCTCGACCGCGGCGCGGTCACCAACCGGATCATGGTCACGTTCAGGATCCCGTTCTGAAGGCCAGGCGCACTTAAGGGCAAACCCTTGCGCCCCCTTACCCACATCTTCCGATAGGCCTCGCCGCTCCACGCGCCCACCAGAGCGCCAACCGCAAACCGGCCTTCGAGGAGTCGTGCCATGAGACTGTTCCAGACATTGTCGCTGCTGGCGCTCGGTGCCGCCATCGCGCTCCCTTCGGCGCCCGCCGCCGCTGCCGTTACCGATGGAGACTCGATCTCCAAGCAGCGCGGCGGCGCCAGCCGCAGCACCAGTACCGCAAACCGCAACCGCGGCACGGCCAACCGGACCACCAGCACGACGACGACCAACCGGAACACCAACGTCAACCGCAACGCGAACGTCAACGTGAACCGCAACGTCAACGTCAATGTCGACAACGATAATTACCGCTATGGCGACGGCGACATCGACCGCCGCCCGGTGCGCAACGCGCTGGTCGCCGGCGCCATGGTCCGCGCGCTGCCGGGCGGCTGCCCGCCGGTGATGGTCGGCGCGATCCGCTATTATTCCTGCGGCGGCAATTGGTACCAGTCGCAGGGCAGCCAGTATGTGGTGGTCGCTCCGCCGCAATGAGGCGCGGCGAGAGGCCGCTCCGATCGTTTATGCTGCGCTGCAACAAATAGCGCCTCCATGGGTTTTCCTGACGCGTGGCCATTCCGGCGGGCGCGGGGGAGATTCAGCATGCCAGCGATACGACCGAGCCTTCGCCTCGCCGCCAGCCGCAGGGGGCGGCGCGCCTTCGCGCCTGCGCCGGCGCATCGCCTGACCGACCTGCCACCGATCCGCGACAATCCCGGCAATCTGACGGCGCGGCTGTACGTGCCCAAGGGGCTGGGCGGGCCGGCGCCGCTGGTGGTCGTGCTGCACGGCTGCACCCAGGACGCGGCGGTCTACGATCATGGCTCGGGCTGGTCGGCGCTGGCCGACAAGAACGGCTTCATCCTGCTCTTCCCCGAGCAGAATCGCGCGAACAATCCGCTGCTCTGCTTCAACTGGTTCTCGGGCAATGACAGCCAGCGCGGGATGGGCGAGGCAGCCTCGATCGCCAACATGATCGCCGCGGTGAAGAAGGCTCACGCGATCGATCCGAAGCGCGTGTTCGTCACCGGCCTGTCGGCGGGCGGGGCGATGGCGGGGGTCATGCTCGCCACCTATCCCGAGCTGTTCGCCGGCGGCGCGATCATCGCCGGCGTCGCTTACGGCTGCGCGTCGGACGTCGCCGGCGCGTTCGATTGCATGGGCGGCCGGGCGCAGAGCGACGCGACGGAGTTGGGCCGCAAGGTCCGCCGCGCCTCCCCGCACAAGGGGCCGTGGCCGCGGATCCAGATCTGGCACGGCAGCGCCGACCATATGGTCGTCGCCAGCAACGGCGACGCGATCGCGCTGCAATGGGCGCATCTGCACGGGCTCGGGCCGAAGCCGGACCGCGAGGACCGGGTGGCGGGCTATCCGCGCCGGTCCTGGCTCGGCGCGGACGGGACGCCGCTGATCGAGCAATATGAGATTACCGGCATGGCGCACGGCATCCCGCTCGATCCGGGCACCGGCGAGGGCGAATCCGGGCAGGCCGGGGCGCATATGCTGGACGTCGGGCTGAGCTCGACCGACCGCATCGCGGCCTTTTTCGGGATCGCGCCGGCGGCGGCGCAGCGGCCCGGGCGCAAGCCGGAACCGGCGCGGCGGAGCAGGGCGAAGGCATCCGCGGCGGCGGGGCGGGAGGCGGCGAACCCCATCCAGGCGGCGATCGAGTCCGCGCTGAAGGCGGCGGGGCTGATGCGCTGAACCGCCGCCCTGCGATCGCCGCTCCCGGTCAGCGGCGGCGGCGCTCGTTCCCGGTCATGAGCTGTACGCGGGTCATGCCGCCCGTTCCGGTCGCGGTGACGTTCAGCGCGTCGCCATTGTCGCGGGCGAGGCCGAGGACCGCACTCGGCCCGGCCTCGGCCCGGCGGACCTCGCGATAGCCGGCGCGCGCGCCCGCCTCGGCGTAGAAAGCGATCACCGTGGCCGGCGAATCGGGGGTCTGGAAGGCCATGATCCGCACGCCATTCGCTTCCGTCGGATCGCCCATCTGGATGGCGCCGCGGCCGTCGGTGCGCGGATAGGGGAGGATGCCCTCGGGCAGGCCGGAGAAAGCGGCGTCGGACCGCACCTCGCTGCTGCCGTCGGGCGAGGCAAGCGCGGTCCCCGGAGCCGCGCCGGGCGACGCTGCCGGCGCTGCGGCGTTGCCCTCGGCGGCCTCGGGACCGCTCCGGCCGCAGCCGCCGAGCGCCACCAGTGCCGTCGCAACCATCATGATCCGTGACATGGATGTTCTCCCCGAATTCCCACACCGGCGCGGGGCAGGCGGACACGGGCATAGCACAGTCCCGCCGGGGCGACCGCCCTCCGAATCGTGCCATTTGCGGGATGAATGGAACCATTCCATGCCGCCAGGCTTTGGGCAGGCAAGGCGCGGCTTTGGTCGCGCCCGCCGGCAGTAGCTGCACCGGACCGGCTGGGGATGAGGGCTTGCCCTCCCCGGCACGCCCTCGTCCTTCCTTGGCCACCAACGGAAGGACTTTTTGTCATGCGCGTTACCACCGCTTCGATCCTCGCCGCCGCCTCCGCCCTCGCCTTGTCCGGCGCGGCCGCGGCCCAGAGTCCCTATGGCTATCGCTACGTGCCGGCACCGCCGATGCAATATGCGCCGCCGATGCAATATGCGCCGCCGCAGGCGCCCTATTGGTCGGTCGCCTACGATCCGTTCTTCACGCAACCGATGTGGGGCTATGGCTACCAGCAGCCGGTAGCTTATGCCGGGGCGCCGATGCCGCAGGCATGGCCGACCGCTTATGCCGGGGCCCCGCAGCGGGCGGCCCCGCGGGCGAGGACGACTCGAGCCCGGTATCCGTCCTCGTCTCTCTTCGACGATCCGTTCTTCACCCAACCCTTCTTCGCTAACTCCCTCTTCGACGATCCCTTCTTCACGGAGCCGTGGGGTTTCGGCGCCTGGCCGAGCTTTGGGGGGTCCGGGCGAGTGGCCGCGCCGCGCGGGCGGGTCGTCGGCGCCGGCGTGCCGATGCCCGGACGGGCCATGGCGGGCGTCCCCTCGATGCTCGGCTATGGCAGCCTCGACACCGACGATTTCTGGAACTGGGCCCGGTTCGGCGACTTCGGCGACGGCGCCTGGGCCGGCAGCTCGGCCTCCGCTTATTCCTACACCGCGCGCAACAGCAACGGCCAGTGCGTCCGCGTGGTCCGCGAGACTCGCAACGGGCAGACCGTCTCGCAGCGCGAGAATTGCGGGACCGTCGGCCCGGGCGCGGACTTCTACGACGACTTCGACGACTTCGAGGACTGATTCGGAGGGTGGCGTCAGCGTCCGTTGCGGGCGCTGACGTCGACCATCGACGGGCCGCTCGCGAAGCCTGGCGCCTTGGGGCGGCGCTTCCCGCTCGAGCAATCGGCAGGACGGGGCGTTTGACGGCGGGGGCTTTCCGCGAGGCCGGCACAGGCGTAAGAGTCCTGTGCCGGCAGTAGCTGCACCGGACCGGCTGGGGATGAGGGCGCTGCTCTCCCCGGCGCGCTTTCGTCCCTTCGTTGTCCAACGACGCGAAAGGCTACGACCATGCGCCCGACCCGCTCCTTCCTCCTCGCCGCCGCTCTCGCGTCGCTCGCCTTGGCCGTTGGCCCGGCCCCGGCCCAGCGCGCCTATCCGAACGCCGCCATGCCGCGCGTGCCGGGCTCGCCGATGCCGATGGACCCGTCCTGGGCGTTCGCCTTCGATCCCCTGCTCGAGGATCCGATGTGGAGCAGCCTCGGCACCGATCCGCTGCTCGGGCGGATGGCCATGCCGGCCGATCCGGCCGAAGCCGCGCGCCTGGCCGAATCGATGCGGCAGCGGATGACCGAGCTCCGGCGCATGGGCAATCCGGACGCGCCGTTCGTCGGCGACCCGGCCTGGGGCGACCTCTCCTTCGACCGGGCCCCGCTCGGTTATGCCGGGATGGGCGGGCCGGGGGCGGGATCGGCGAGCGCCTGGTCGTACAGCTCGGAGACCGACGAGAATGGCTGCACCCGCTCGCGCTCGGCCACAGCCAGCTCGCCCGGCCCCGCGCCAAGTGTCGTCACCCGCACCGAAGGCCATTGCACCACCGCCCCCATGATGCGGCCCGCCCCGCAGGCGGACGACGATCTCGACATCGACGTCGACGAGCCGGACGACGAGGAGCCGAACGGCCGTTAACCCGAAACAGACCCCGCCTCTCTAGACTGCCCGGCATGCTCAGGAGGCACGGACGATGAAGTTTGTTTCGCTCAAGTCGCGCGGCGGCAATTATCTGGTGGTCGTCGGCAACGTCGCCTGGCTGCGCACCCACGAAAACGGCCAGACCCAGGTCGGCATCGTCGGCGGCAGCCCGCTACTCGTCGCCGGGACGATCGAGGAGACGGCGGCGACGATCCTGGCGGGGTAGACCGACCGGCCGGCGCGGGCCCTCAGCGGGTTCCGGCCGGCTTGGGCGCGGCGGGCGGAGCGGCGGCGGGCGGCGCCGGACCGGCGCAGGGCGGGCCGGGCACGACTTGCTCGCAGGTGCGCGTCGTCGGCGTGCAGCCGGCGATTCCCGGCGTGTGGACGCACGGCCCCGGGCAGTCCACCGCGACGGTGCGGGAGCCGCAGCTGTTGCCGGGCGGGACGGTCGAATAGCCGTTGTCCCCGGATCCGATCGCGCCATTCGCCTCGGCCGGGTACGAAGGCGGCTGCGGC
>DASQJU010000162.1:0-5699 GCA_035630915.1 Allosphingosinicella sp. | reverse complement strand
GGACGATCCCGGTGAACGCGCGGCCGGGATAGGCCGCGGCCTGCGCCTGGATCGGCTGCCCCTCGCGGATCGCGGCGAGCATCGTCTCCGGCACGGTGAAATCGAGCTTGATTGTCGAAAGATCGCTGACCGTCGCGATCTCCGTGCCTTGGCCGGCGATCGCGCCGACCGAGATGTTGCGCAGGCTGACCCATCCGGCGAAGGGCGCGCGGATCACGCGGTCCCCGATCTGCGCCTGGATCTGCTGCTGCTGGGCGCGGGCGGCGGCGGCGGAGGCGACCTGGGTGTCGTAGTCGGCGCGGGTGGCGAAGCCGCGGCCCTTGAGCTGCTCGACGCGCTGAAGCCGCTGCTGCGCCTCGCGGGCGCGGGCATTGGCCTCGCTCAGCTCGGCCGTCTGCTCGGCCTGTCGAAGCACCGCGATCACCTGCCCGGAGCGAACATACGCCCCGTCGTCGAAGTTGAGCCGGACGATGCGCTCGCTGACAGGCGCGGAGAGGGTGACCTGCTCGTTGGCGCGGGCCGTGCCGACCGCCTCGATGCGGTCGACGAAGGTCATCATCGTGGCCGCCTCGGCCTTGACCAAAGGCGGCTGGCGGTCGCGCTCCTTGGCGCCACCGCCGCTGCACGCCACGGCGAAGGCGGCGAGGAGGAGAGTAAGGACAGTGCGAGTCACGCTTGAACCTTCTTTGCGCCGCTCAATGACGAATTTTCGGCCTCTGTCGAGAGGGGGCCTTGTATCAAAGTGTCTCCGCTTGCACCTCTTTTCGCGCGGCGATCAGGAACTCGACATTCCCTTCGGGGCCGGTGATCGGGCTGGGAACGACGCCTTCGACGACCCAGCCGCGCGAGTCGAGCCATTGCGCCACCTCGGCGCAGACCCGCTCGTGCACCGCGGGATCGCGGACCACCCCGCCCTTGCCGATCTCGTCGCGCCCCGCCTCGAACTGCGGCTTGATCAAGGCGATCAGCCGCCCATCCGGCCTGGCGAGATCCAGCGCGGTGTCGAGCACCTTGGTGAGCGCGATGAAGCTCGCGTCGCAGACGACGAGATCGACCGGCTCGGTGACGGTCTCCGCGTTGAGGTAGCGGGCATTGGTCTGCTCGTGCACGCTGACCCGCGGGTCCTGCCTGAGCTTCCAGGCGAGCTGATTGGTGCCGACGTCGACCGCGAAGACCTTCGCCGCGCCCTTCTGCAGCAGCACGTCGGTGAAGCCGCCGGTCGAGCTGCCGACGTCGAGCGCGACCAGCCCCGCGACGTCCCAGCCGAAATGGTCGAGCGCGTGCGCCAGCTTGATCCCGCCGCGCGAGACCCAGGGATGGTCCTTGCCCCGCACGTCGAGCGGTGCGTCCCCGGCCAGTTGCTGACCCGCCTTGTCGACCTTGCGCTCGCCGGAGAAGACCAACCCGGCGAGGATCAGGGCCTGCGCCTTCGAACGGCTCTCGGCGAGACCCCGGTCGACGAGGAGCTGATCGGCGCGGTTCTTGGGCATGAGGCTTATCGGTTCGGCAGGCCGTTGGCGGCGCGGTCGCGGCGGATGTTCGCGCCGTTGTCCCGGAGCTGGCGGATGAGCTGGCCCAGGCCCTCGCGCTGCTCGGCGATCTGCGAAGCGCAGGCGGCCTTGGGCTCGAAGCCGTTGCGGGTCTCGGCGTCCCAGGCGAGGACGCGCTCCAGCGTCGCGATCAGGGCCGGCAGGTCGCCGAAGCCATATTCGTTGATCGGACGGCCGACCGTCTCGTGCAGCGATCCGAACAGGGCCGGCTCGGTGTCCGGCCGGAGGTCGGGATGGCAGGACAGGCGAATGCGGTAACGGAGCTGCCCGGCGTAGAACCAGAACACCGCCTCGTCCCGGCGGTCCGCGGCGAACAGCCGCTGGGCGAGGACGTAGTAGAAGGAAGGGTGCTGATCGGGGATGATCCGGATCAGCGCGTCGAGCGCGAGGGTCTGCGGATCGACGCTGTCGTCGCAGGGCGCGCCGGGCTTGCCGCCGATCACGGCGCCCATGCCATGCCGTTCCACCGAGCAGGGAACCGGCCGCGGAGCGGTGGCGTCCGCCTGTGCCTCGTTCGCAGTCGCCTTGCTCCCGTCGCCGCAGCCCGCCAGTGCGAGGCCCAGGATCGCGACCAGAAGCTGCTCCCGCATTCTTGTCCCCCAGATCAGGCCCGCGCGCCCTCGATCACCCCGGTGCTGTTGTGCCTGAGCGCCTTCAGCACCGTCTCGACGATCGCGTCGGCGTCGAGCCCGGCTTCGGCATATTGTTTCTCGGGTTTGTCGTGGTCCTGGAAGTGGTCGGGCAGGCGCATGGTCCGGAGCTTCAGGCCGGCGTCGATCAGGCCCTGGTCGCTGGCCATGGTCAGGACGTGCGCGCCGAGCCCGCCGATCGCCGCTTCCTCGACCGTGACCGCAACCTCGTGGGTGGTCAGCAGGCGGCGGATCAAATCCTCGTCGAGCGGCTTGGCGAAGCGCAGGTCCGCGACGGTGGCGGAAAGGCCGAGGCCGTCGAGCGTGTCGGCGGCCTTGAGCGCCTCGGCGAGCCGGGTGCCGAGCGAAAGGATCGCGACCTTCTTGCCCTCGCGGACGATCCGGCCCTTGCCGATCTCGAGCGCCTCGGGCGTCTCGGGCAGCGCCACGCCGGTGCCGTTGCCGCGCGGATAGCGCACCGCGATCGGGCCGCTGTCGTGGACGGCCATCGTATGGACCATGTGGACCAGCTCGGCCTCGTCGGCCGCGGCCATCACCACGAAATTGGGGAGCGTCGCGAGATAGGTGACGTCGAAGCTGCCCGCGTGGGTCGCGCCGTCGGCGCCGACCAGGCCGGCGCGGTCGATCGCGAAGCGCACCGGCAGATTCTGGATGGCGACGTCGTGGACGACCTGATCGTAGGCGCGCTGGAGGAAGGTCGAATAGATCGCGCAGAACGGCCGCATCCCCTGCGCGGCGAGGCCCGCGGCGAAGGTCACCGCGTGCTGCTCGGCAATACCGACGTCGAAGGCGCGGTCGGGATGCGCGGCGGCGAATTTGTCGACGCCGGTGCCGGACGGCATGGCGGCGGTTATCGCGACGATCCTGGGATCGGTGTCGGCGATCTTCGCAAGCGTCTCGCCGAACACGTTCTGGTAGGCCGGCGGGCCGCCGCCGGCGCCCTTGTCCTGCTTGCCGGTGACCACGTCGAACTTGACCACGCCGTGATATTTGTCGGCCGCGGCCTCGGCGGGCGCATAGCCCTTGCCCTTCTGGGTGACGACGTGGACCAGCATCGGCCCTTCATCCGCGTCGCGCACATTTTCGAGGATCTTGACCAGCCGCTCGACATTGTGGCCGTCGACCGGGCCGACATAATAGAAGCCGAGCTCCTCGAACAGCGTTCCGCCCGTCCAGAAGCCGCGCGAATATTCCTCCCAGCGCCGGGCCATGTCGTGCAGGCGCTTGGGCAGCTTGCGGGCGACCTTCTGGGCGATGCTCCGAAGCGTCAGATATTTGCCCGAGGAGACGAGCCGGGCGAGATAGTGCGAAAGGCCGCCGACCGGCGGGGCGATCGACATGTCGTTGTCGTTGAGGATGACGATCAGCCGGTTGCCGGCGGCCTGGGCGTTGTTCATCGCCTCATAGGCCATGCCGGCGGACATCGCGCCGTCGCCGATCACCGCGATCGCCCGGCCGGGCTGGTCGGCGAGCTTGTTGGCGACCGCGAAGCCGAGCGCCGCCGAGATCGAGGTCGAGCTGTGCGCCGCTCCGAACGGGTCGTATTCGCTCTCGCTGCGCCTGGTGAAGCCGGAGAGGCCGCCGCCCATGCGCAGCGTGCGGATGCGGTCGCGGCGGCCGGTGACGATCTTGTGCGGATAGCATTGGTGGCCGACGTCCCAGACCAGCCGGTCGCGCGGCGTATCGAACACATAATGGAGCGCGACCGTGAGCTCGACCACGCCAAGACCGGCGCCGAGATGGCCGCCGGTCACGGAGACGGCCGAGATGGTCTCGGCGCGCAATTCGTCGGCGAGCTGGCGCAGCTTTTCCTTGTCGAGCTTGCGGATGTCGGCCGGCGTCTCGACGCTATCGAGCAGCGGCGTTGCGGGACTGTCACTCATGGGGTGGCCCTGTAACGCCCGCGTCCTCCTCTGTCGAATGCTGTTGCTGTGCAGAGCCGGTGCACGGGGCGGCGCCGCGCGCGCGCAGATACTCGCTCATCCAGGACGGCTCATAGAACTCGGCCGCTGCCGGAGAGGCTTCGTCAGTAGCAGCGCCAGCCGACTCCGGCACGGCGGCTGGGGCCTCGCAAGACCCGGCCTCCGTGGCGGGAGAAATTTCCGCTTCCTGCGGCGGCTGCTCATTCTCGTCCGGACAAAGCGAAGGGGAAAGGGCCGCGGAATCGCCTTCAGCGACCGGTGCTTGCGGCGCGGAAGTTTCCGAAGTTTCGGCTTCGCTGGCGAAGAAAAATGCGGCTCCTTCCGCCTGCCGGGTCGCCTCCAAAAGGCCCTCGTCCAGCATCGTGGTGTCGAGGCCTCCGGCGAAGCCGAAATAACGGTCCCGGCGGGCGCAGGCGCGAATGATCTCCTCGGCCAGCTCCTTGTCCTCCCCGCCGCTCCGCGCCGCCATCTTTTCTTCCTCGGCTTCGGTCAGCGAGCGGCGATAATCCCCGTCGCCGACGACGCCGTCCTCGACGCCGTCGAAATCCTCGGGCGGCGGAAAACGGGTCCACCAGAAACCGCCATCCTCGTCCTCCCAGACGTCCTCGCCGCCGTCCTCCTCCTCGTCTTCTTCCTCCGCGGCGGCATATTCCGCCAGCCGTTGGTCCTGCTCTCGCTGCCAGGCGGGGCGGATGTCGGGGAGCGGCGTGCCATGCTCCATCGCCTCGACCCACGGCTCCCAATTGGCGGCGACGGCGGCGGCCTCGGGGGGCTCGTCGAGAAGATGCTCGGTTTTGCCGAGCAGGTAGATGAGCAGTCGGTTGTCGAAGACCCGTTCCTCGCTCTTCAACTCGCCATGATAATAATGCCGCCTGATCGTCCCTTCGATCGCCCGCTCGTAAGCGGTGGCGTGGAGGCCGCGGGCGCCGAAGCGCTGGGCGGCGGCGCAGGCGAGATCGAAGGACCGGGCGTCGGCGCGGCGGCGGGTCCGGTTCACTGCCTGCGGGGACACCCCGATCCGCTGCGCCGCGACGTGGATCAGGGCGGTATCGGCCAGCGCCTCGACGAACTCGCGCTGCTTCTCGGGCGTCAGGCCGTCGCTTCGGTAGCGCAGCGGCACCGGCTCGAACCCGGGCACAGCGGAGCCGGCGGAAGGGTTGACGGAAGAGGCGGGCTCATCGGTCGCCGCCTCAAGCGGATGCGCAATGCGCGAGTCGTTGTGCTCCATCTGGCAGTATGGATCACAGAAGGGGTGTTGTAGGACAGTTCTTTTTTTGTTCCCTCGAATTCTGCCTTTCGGCGCGGCCTCCGAGATGAAGGTGGCACCGGGTTTCAAATGGGCGGCGGCGAGGCTCGATAATCGTCCCGAACGAAAAATCCCCGCCACTTTTCCTGCGTGGAAGATCGGATGGCCGGTTCGTCCTCATTGATCGGTCGGCGGCGCAGATCTCGGCCGGTGAAGGAGATCCGCACGTTGTCGCAGCCCGGATGATTGGGATCGTAGATACGGATGCTGTACTGGAAATCGCCGGGAAGCTCGAATGAACCGGGCGGAAGGTTCGAGTCGCTTTCCAGCC
>DASQJU010000161.1:0-2667 GCA_035630915.1 Allosphingosinicella sp. | reverse complement strand
ATTCGGTGTTGAGCTGGGTCTTGGTCATGCCGTGGGCGAAGGTCGGGCCGCTCGCCAGGCTGCGCGCCAGCGCCTGAGCCTCATCGAGCAGTTGATCGGCGGGCACCAGCCGGTTGTGGAAGCCCCAGCGCTCGCCTTCCTCGGCGCTCATCATCCGGCCGGTGAACAGCAGCTCGGACGCGCGGCCCTGGCCGATGATCCGCGGCAGGATCGCGCACGCGCCCATGTCGCAGCCGGCGAGCCCGACGCGGGTGAACAGGAAGCCGGTCTTCGCCTCGGGCGTGGCGAGGCGCATGTCGGACGCCATGGCGAGGATCGCGCCCGCGCCGGCGCAGACGCCGTCGATGGCCGCGACGATCGGCTGCGGGCAGCTGCGCATCGCCTTGACCAGATCGCCGGTCATCCGCGTGAAATCGAGCAAGGCGGGCATCGCCATCTCGGTCAGCGGCCCGATGATCTCGTGAACATCCCCGCCCGAGCTGAAATTGCCGCCGGCACCGGCGACGACCACCGCCTTGACCTCGCGCGCATAGACGAGCGCGCGAAACAGGTCGCGAAGCTCGGCGTAGGAGTCGAAGGTCAGCGGGTTCTTCCGCTCGGGCCGGTTCAGCGTCACCGTGCCGACGCCGTCCGCATAAGACCAGGCGAAATGGGCCGGCTGATAGGTTTCAGGATTCAAGCTGCTGTCCTTTCGCAATCGACCGCTTGAGCTCGCCCAGCGCGTGATAAAGCTTTTCCCGCGCCTCGCCATCCATGTCGCCGACGAGGCCGTCGATCCAGTCATTATGGGCGGCGGCGAGGCCGGCGAACTCGGCCCGCCCTTTCGCCGTGAAGCGCACGATCGAAGCGCGCTTGTCGGTGGGCGAGGGCGCGATGCGTACCAGGCCGTCGCGGACCAGCTTCTGGACGAGCTGGGTGACGTTGCCGTTGGAGACGAGCAGGGCGCGGGAGAGGGCGCCCATCGTCACGCCCTGCGGGGCGCGGTCGAGCGCGGCGAGCACGTCGAACCGGGCGAGGGTGGCGCCCCGCTCGGCGAAGCGGCGCTGGACGTCCTTTTCGATCGCCATCGTGCAGGAGAGAAGCCTGAGCCAGAGGCGTACGCTCGACCGGTCGGCGAGGGCGCCGTCATGCTTCTCGCGGATGGCGAGCGTTTGGCTCATGCGATCTCCACCGTCTCGCCGTTGCGGTCAGAGAGGATGAGTTCGAGCGTGAGGGCGGCGACTTCGGCCGGGGCGATCAGCCGTCCGCTCGGGTTGAGTCCGGCCAGGTCCGCCCGCGCCTGCGCTTCGCTCCGGCCAGTCTTGGCCTGGATGTTGGCGATCGAGCCGACCGTCATGTCGCTGTCGACGAATCCGGGGCAGACGGCATTCACCCGCAGGCGGGTCTTCGCATATTCGGCGGCCAGCGCGCGGGTAAGCCCGACCGCGCCATGCTTGGCGGCGATATAGGGTGCGGCATAGGCGAAGCCGTGAAGCCCGGCCATCGAGGCGATCGTCACGATCCGCCCGGCCTCGGCGGCGAGCAGATCGGCAAGCGCGGCCTGGCAGCAGTTGAACATGCCGTCGAGATTGACCGCCAGCATCTGGCGCCAGAGGTCCGCCGAGACCTTGGCGAAGGGCACGCCTTGCGAGACGCCGGCATTGTTGACGAGGATCGAGATCGGCCCGTTTTTCTCGCGCGCCGCGGCGAAGGCGGCGTCGATCTGCACACGATCCGTCACGTCGGCGGCGAAGCCGTTGGAGCCAAGCGTCTCCGGCCGCCGGCCGATCCGACTGACCTTCGCTCCCTCGGCTTCGAGCGCTGAGGCGATGGCGGCGCCGATGCCAGTGCCGCCGCCGGTAACGATTGCGTGACGTCCTGCCAGCCTCATGCCTTGAGCTCCGCTTCGCGCTGCAAATTGCGGGCGAGCTGGGCCATGCCGCCGAGATAGGGCGGCGGGACGGCGACGCGGCGATAATCCTGGGCCGCGGCGGCGCGGAGCGTCCAGCTCGGGTCGATCAGGTGGGGCCGGGCGAGCGCGACGAGATCGGCACGGCCGGCAGCGAGGATCGAGTTGACGTGGTCGGGCTCGTAGATGTTGCCGACCGCCATGGTCGTGATCCGGCCCTCGTTGCGGACCTGATCGGCGAAGGGAGTCTGGAACATGCGGCCGTAGACCGGCTGGCAGTCGGCCCAGGTCTGGCCGGCAGAAACGTCGATCAGGTCCGCGCCGGCCCGCCAGAAGGCGCGGCCTATCTCCACTGCGTCGTCGGGCGTGATCCCCAGATCACCCATCCAGTCGTTGGCGGAAATGCGGACCGACATCGGCTTGTCGTCGGGCCAGGCCGCGCGCATGGCCTTGAAGACTTCGAGCGGAAAGCGCAGGCGGTTCTCCAGACTGCCGCCATAGTCGTCGGTCCGCTTGTTGGTGAGCGGGGTGATGAAGCTGGAGAGCAGATAGCCGTGGGCGGCGTGGAGCTCGATCATGTCGAAGCCCGCTTCGAGTCCCATGCGCACCGACGCGACGAACTCCCCGATTACGCGGTCCATGTCTTCGCGGATCATCGGGCGAGGGACCTGGTTGTCGGCGCTCCACGGCACGTCCGAGGCGCCCATGACCGGCCAGTTGCCGGCCTCGAGCGGCACGTCATAGCCCTCCCAGCCGACCTTGGTTGAGCCCTTCGGCCC
>DASQJU010000160.1:0-7127 GCA_035630915.1 Allosphingosinicella sp. | reverse complement strand
GCCCGCAAATATCGGCCCCAGAGCTTCAACGAGCTGATCGGCCAGGAGGCGATGGTGAAGACGCTCGCCAACGCGATCGCGCGCGACCGGCTAGCCCATGCCTTCCTGCTGACCGGCGTGCGCGGGGTCGGCAAGACCTCGACCGCGCGGCTGATTGCCAAGGCGCTGAATTGCGTCGGGCCGGACGGGCAAGGCGGGCCGACGATCACGCCCTGCGGGCAGTGCGAGCCCTGTCAGGCGATCGCCGAGGGCCGGCATATCGACGTGATCGAAATGGACGCCGCCAGTCACACGGGCGTCGACGACGTGCGCGAGATCATCGAGGCGGTGCGTTATTCAGCGGTCTCGGCGCGCTACAAGGTCTACATCGTGGACGAGGTCCACATGCTCTCGAAGAATGCGTTCAACGCGCTGCTCAAGACCCTCGAGGAGCCGCCGGCCCACGTCAAATTCCTGTTCGCGACGACCGAGGTCAACAAGGTCCCGATCACCGTCCTCTCGCGCTGCCAGCGCTTCGACCTTCGCCGAATTCCCGCCGAATTGCTCGCCCGCCATTTCGGCGCGGTGGCGACGGCGGAGGGCGTCGAGGTCGAGCCCGAGGCGCTGGCGCTGATCGCCCGGGCCGCCGAAGGCTCGGCGCGGGACGGCCTCTCGATCCTCGACCAGGCGATCGCCCATGGCGCGGGCACGGTGACCGCCGAACAGGTCCGCGCGATGCTCGGCCTCGCCGACCGCGGCGCCAACCGCGCCCTGCTCGGCCTGATCCTGGGCGGCGACGCGCCGGGCGCGATGGCGGCGCTGCGCGACCAATATGATCTCGGAGTCGAGCCCTCGGCGGTGCTTCGAGGGCTGCTCGAGGCGGTCCACGGAATCACCCGCGCAAAAGTCGGCGGGGCCGAGGATCCTGCCCAGTCGGCCGAGGAGCGCGAGGCCTATGCCGATTGGGCGGCGAAGCTCGGCCACGGCGCGATCCACCGCCTGTGGCAGCTGCTGCTCAAGGGGCTGGGCGAGGTCCATTCGGCGCCGATCCCGCTCGAGGCCGCGGAGATGGCCGTGCTGCGCGCGATCTACGCCGCCGATCTGCCCGATCCCGGGGCGGTCGCCCGGCAGGGCGGCGCGGAGACGCCCGCCCAGCCCGGAGCCCCTGCGGCGCCGAAGGCGGACGAGCAGGGTCCGCTCCTCAAGGCGCCCGCGGATTTTGCCGCGCTGGTGCAGGCGATCGGGCAGGGCGGCAAGGCCCATCTCGCCCAGCAGCTGCACGATTATGTCGGCCTGGTCCGCTACGCGCCGCCCGAGCTGGTCATCCGCCCGGCCAAGCCGCTTGCCGGCGACTTCCTTCGTGAATTAGGGGCGGCGCTGAAGGCGCTGACCGGAACCCAGTGGCAGGTCAGTGCGTCGGACGGGGAGGCGGTGGCGAGCCTGCTCGATCAGGAGAAGGAAGCGACGGATCGGCTGCGGGCGGACGTGCTCGAGACCCCGATCGTCAAGGCCGCGTTCGAGGCCTTTCCCGATGCCGAGCTGGCCGGATTCAAGATTGAGGAACAACGGAGCGCGTGATGCCGGATCTCGATGAACTGATGAGGATGGCCCAGGAGGCCCAGAACAAGCTGATGCAGGCCCAGGAGGATCTCGACAAGGTCGAGGTCGAGGGCGTTTCGGGCGGCGGGCTGGTGAAGGTCCGCGCCTCTGCGAAAGGCCGGATCATCGCGGTCGACATCGACGCGAGCCTGCTCCAGCCGTCGGAGAAGCAGATGGTCGAGGATCTCGTCGCCGCCGCGATCAACGACGCCCGCGCCAGGGCCGACGTCGCCGCCACCGAAGCGATGCGGGTCGCCACCGGCGGCCTGCAGCTCCCGCCCGGATTCAAGATGCCGTTCTGACGGAAGCCGCCCTGCGCCCAAGCCCTCAGGCTTGCGCCGCGGAGCAGGCCCGCCCTCAGCAGGGCCCGTTCTTGCACCAGCTGCGGTTGGTCTGCGCCTTCTCGACGTCCATCCGGCTGAGTCGGCGCTGTTCCTCCCATTCGGCCTGGGTGACGCAGACGCGGCGGCGGGCTAGGCGCGAGCTGGAATCGCCCTGGCTGCGGCAGACCATCTTGGTCGAATCCGCAGTGGACGTCGTGGCGTCTGAGGACGGCGTGGTGGAGGGCTGCGGCGCCTGCGCAAGCGCGGCGGTGGCAGCCAGCGCTGACAGGGTGGCGGTGAGAAGGATCGGCCGGTTCATCTGCTTGCTCCCGTTGGCCTTTTTCGCATCGTCCTCCAAAGCGTCGCCGGGCGCAACCCTTTCTAGCGGCGGCGCTCGACCAGCGCGATCGCAGCGCTGATTGCCTCCTCGGCGGTCATCGCGCTGGTGTCGAGGAGATCGGCATCCGGGGCCATGACCAAGGGGGCGGCGGCGCGGCCGGCGTCGCGCGTGTCGCGGGCGTGGATGTCGGCGAGCACGTCGGGCAGGTGGACGTCGAGGCCCTGCGCGACGAGCTCGGCCAGGCGGCGGGCGGCGCGCACCTCCGGACTGGCCGTGACGAACAGCTTGGCCTCGGCTTCGGGGGCGATCACCGTGCCGATGTCGCGGCCGTCGAGCACCGCGCCGCCGTCCTGGCCCGCAAAGCGGCGCTGCCGCTCGAGCAGCGCCTCGCGGACGTGCGGATAGGCCGAGATGCGGGACGCAATGCCGCCGACGGTCTCGCTCTTCAGCTCGGGATCGGCGAAGTTGATCTGGCTGATGTCGCAGGCGCGCGCGGCGGCGAACTCGCTCTCGGGATCGCCACCCATCTCCAGCAGGTTGAGCGCGGCGGCGCGGTAGAGCAGGCCGGTGTCCAGATGGGGCAGGCCGAAATGGGCGGCGAGCGCGCGGGCGATGGTGCCCTTGCCCGACGCGGCGGGCCCGTCGACGGCGATGATCATGCGCCGGCCAGCCCGTCGAGCGTGGCACAAAAGCCGGGAAATGAGGTCGCGATCGGGCTCATGTCGGCGATCCCTACGGGCAAGCGCGCGTGAAGGCCAGCCACCGCGAAGGCCATCGCCACGCGGTGGTCCAGCCGCGGGTCGATCGTGAAGCCGCCGGCGATCGGTTCGCCCCCGCTCCCCGTGACGAGCAGGTCGTCGTCCTCGGCCAGTGCTCCGAGCGGGGCCATCGCCGCCATCCGGTCCGATTCCTTGAGCCTGAGCTCGGCCAGGCCGCGCATTCGCGTGGTTCCGGCGGCGAAGGCCGCGGCGACCGCGAGGATCGGATACTCGTCGATCATCCGCGGCGCGATCTGTGGCGGCACCTCGACGGCCTCGAGCGCGCTGTGGCGCACGACCAGATCGGCGACCGGCTCGCCGCCGGCGTCGCGGCGATTCTCGAAGACGATGTCGCCCCCCATTTCGGCCAGAACCTCGTAAATGCCGGTCCGCCCGGGATTGACGCCGACGCCTTCGATCCGGATCTCCGAGCCCGGCACGACGAGCGCGGCGACCGCCAGGAAGGCCGCGGCGGAAGCGTCGCCCGGTATGGCGATGCGCTGCGGCCGAAGTTCCGCCTCGCCCCGCAATGCGATGCGTGCGCCGTCGATCTCGATCTCCGCGCCGAACAGGCGCAGCAGCCGCTCGAGATGGTCGCGGGTCGGCACGCTTTCGATCACTTCGCTCGTCCCCGGCGCGTTGAGCGCGGCGAGCAGCAGCGCCGATTTGACCTGCGCGGAGGGGATTTCCAGGCGGTGGTGGACGGGCGGAGCGGGGCAGGCGCCTTCGACCGTCAGCGGCAGCCGATCACCGTCGATCCGCGCCCCGATACGCCGCAGTGGATCCGCCACCCGGGCCATCGGCCGGCGGCTCAGCGAGGCGTCGCCGGTGAAGGTCGCGCTGATCCGATGGCTCGCGACGAGCCCCATCAGCAGCCGCGCCGAAGTCCCCGAATTGCCGAGCGAGAAGGGCGTCTCGGGCTGGAGCAGGCCGCCGCTGCCGACGCCGTCTATCTCCCAGGCCCCGTCGGCGCCTTGCGCGATCCGCGCGCCCATCGCCTGCAGCGCCGCGATCGTGGCCTGGACGTCGCCCCCGTCGCTAAGCCCTTCGATCCTGCTCCGCCCGACGGCGAGCGCGGCGAGGATCAGTGCGCGGTGGGAGATGCTCTTGTCGCCGGGGACCCGGGCCGTACCTCGCAAGGGCCCGCGCGGTGCGAACGACATCATGCCCGGGCTTTGACAGCGCGCACCCCATGTGGCAAGGCGCCCGCCGATCACGGCCTCGCTGCCGTACCTTTTCTCATATGAAACACGGAGATTTTTCACCCATGGTGAAAGCGGAATGGGGCACCAAGCGGACCTGCCCGAAATGTGCGACCCGCTTCTATGACCTCGGCAAGGACGATCCGATTCACTGCGTCAGCTGCGGCGTCGTCTGGCAGCCCGAGCCGGTGCTGAAATCCAAGCAGCCGATGCCGTTCGAAATGGCCAAGCCCGAGGCCGAAGCCGAGAAGGAAGACGCCGATCTGGCCGCCGAGGAGCTGGAGATCGACGTCGACGAGGAAGCCGAGGAGAATCCGGACGACGAGGTCGATCTGGGCGGTGACGACGACATCGGCGTGCCCGGCGCCGGCGGGGACGAAGAAGAGGTCTAAACCTCCCTTGCGAAGGGGCGCCGCTTTGCCTACATGCGGCGTCCTTCGACCGCTTCCGGACCCACCCGGGAGCAAAAAAGGTTCGGGGCCGTAGCTCAGCTGGGAGAGCGCTGCAATGGCATTGCAGAGGTCAGGGGTTCGATCCCCCTCGGCTCCACCATTTCCCAAAATTCACCGCGCTAGAGCGGGAAAGTCAGCTCCACCCAGCGGCCTCCGGTCGCGTCATCCTCGTGGCTGACGCTGACGCCCACTTTCTTTTTGTCGAAGGCGGTGCGCTCTCTGTCGGGATCGCCGTCGCCCTGGACGATGCGGCCCTCCGTCTTTTCGTCGAGCCTGGAATAAAGATGCTCGAAGGGCATCTTCCATCCCTTGTCGGGCTTGCTCCTGCCGGGCCCCTGGATCTTGGCCACCGCCTCGACGACGGGGATCGCGGCGCTTAGCCGCTGGTCGGTCATCAGCTCAAGCCCGCGCGCGCGCGCCGTCGCATTGTGGCTGGCGTGATGGCCCACCTTGTAGAAGACGACGCGGCGCAGGATCTCCTCGATCGTCTGCTGGACTTGGCCATCGATGGGCTCTTTCGGATAAAGCTGGTCGCCCCAGCTCTCCCAATTGCCGACCTGCGCGTCGCCCGGGAACAGCAGCACGCGCCCGTCCGGCAGCTCGAAGGCGAGGACGAGGCTGGAATTGTTCGTGTCCGAATCGAGCTTCAGCGCGAGCGAATCCGCCGCCTCGGTCCAGTCGCCCGAGATCGAGCGATGGGCGTTGGCCTTATCCTCATAGGCCTTTCTCAGATCCTCCCAGCCATCTGCGGGATTCTCGACTGAGGTCCCTTCGGGGGGAGGATAGGGGCGCGCATGGGGCAGCGCGAAGGGCAGCGGATCGAGCGCGTCCCCATCCTCCACCGCGGCGCGCTGGTCGTCGTCCATCGCCATGCCGCCGGCCATCGCCATGCCGTGAAGCTGGGTCATCGCGACGCTGGCGACCGCCGCCGCCTCGTCGACGCTGGTGAGATAGACTTCACGCGCCTCGCCCTTGCCCTTGGGCGAATCCTTGAACAGACGTTTCTCCTCGTCGCGCGGTGGCGCCAGGACATAGGCCTTGAGGCCGATCCCCTCCTCGGGCTTCATCACCATGCCGGGCTCGAGGAAGCGAGTCTTGCTTCCGACCTTCTCGCGCATCGCCTGAATCGATTGGGTCGTCGTCTTGGTCTTGGACGTGACCGCAGGCAGCGCCGGATGCGCGACCGGTCCGATGAAGGCGGCGAGCGCCTGGACCTGCTCGAGCTTGTCCGACAGCGGATCCTCGGCGGCGGCGTGACGGCCGACCTCGGCGGCGAGAGCGACCGCCTCCTTGCTCTTGGCGAAGCGCGCGGCCAGCCGCTGCGCCTGCGCGTCGAGCGGGTTCTCGACCCAGCTCAGCCACAGTTGCTCGATCCCGAACGAGGGCTGCATGAACACGTTCTCGTCGTCGGGCAGGGTGAAGCCGGCGACATGGTCGTAATGATCGTGGGTAATGACGAGCAAATCGAGCTTGCCGCCCTTGTCGGCGAGATAGGCGACGATGTCGGCCTCGATGCTGCGCACAGCATCCTTCGTACCTTCGATCTTGGCGAGCTTGTCGGCGCCGACGAAGGCGACCACCTCCGGTTTCAGGTTGCCGACAAGGTCCGGCCCCGGCTGGACGTTCTGAAGCACGCCGCAGTCGATCATCGCGACCTTCGGCGTGCCGTCCTTCCAGACGGTTAGGAGGAAGCAATCGCCGAGCACGCCGCGATACATGCGCACCACCACCCGGTCGCCAGTTTCGGCCATTTCAATGTCCTCCCCGGTGGATCATCGCGAACGGCTCGCGCGCGGCTTCGCCGGCGTGGGAATAGGCCATGCCCAGATTTCCGGTCGCGCGGGCGAGCAGATAGTCGCGCTGCAATTCCAGGCGCTTGCCGCCGGCGATGTTCTTTCGGATCGTGTAGCGAAGCTTTCCGGTGAACATGTCGAAGATCAAAGTCGCGCCGCCCCGGAAGGTGAAGTCGGGAGCGGCGGGGGCATCCTGCCGCGCCTCGTCCTCGCGTTTCTGCTGCGCGGGATCGAAGAAGCCGCGGCGGCGCTGGGTGACTTCGATGACGAGCTGGCGCACGTCCTGGCCGTCGGGGCCCATCCGACGCGTGGTCCGCACCGAATGGACCTCGACATTGGGCCAGCGGCGTGCCTCCGTTTTCTTGTTCTCCGGCGACCAGTTCAGCACCGTAAAGGGGTCCGGCAAGACATTGCCCTTGGATCCGACGTTGAGCCCGGGGCGAAAGATCACCCCGCATGCGCGCTGCCAGGCTGCATCGCAGTCCTCGCCGCCGGCTTCCTTGTTGCTGGGAGTCATCAGCCACTTCTGGACGATGTCGCGATTCTCGTCGTCGATCCGCGCCGCGTCCACGCGTTTCGGCGCCCGCTCGAGATTGAGCGGCGGCAGGTCCCTGATCGTCAGGGGCGGGTTGCTGGCGTCGCCTTCCCACAACAGGCTGTCCGGCGCGAGCGACAGGCAGC
>DASQJU010000159.1:0-2235 GCA_035630915.1 Allosphingosinicella sp. | reverse complement strand
CGCCGCCCTTAAGTTTCCTTCCTAGTGCACCAAAGCTGGACAGAGGCTGAATGGTTCAGGTTAGCGCCGTGACAAGCCACACCGGCCACGCCGACACGGCCATCAGCGTGCCGAGCGGAAGGCGGGTCGTCGCGGCGACCGTCTCGCCACGGAGCCGCATCGCCAGCACGGCGACGAGGCCCAGAAGCCCAGCGCCGATCAGGATGAAGGGGAGCAGGAGCGCCCCAATCCAAGCGCCGATCGCGCCGAGCAGTTTCGGGTCCCCGCCGCCCATTCCCTCGCGGGCCCGGAGGCGCCGGTACAGCGCGGCGATCAGCCACAGGGCGCCCCAGCCAATGACCGCGCCGAGCGCGCGTCCGGCCAGCGGCAGGCCGAAGCCGGCCCAGGCGGCGGCGAGGCCGAGCGGGATCAACGGCAGCGTCAGCCGGTCCGGCAACCACTGATGCTCGAGGTCGAGGATCGCGATCAGCAGCAGCCACCAGCCGAAGGCCGCGCTGATGAGCCCCAGCCAGTCGGGATGCGCAACCATCGCCACCGCCCCGAGAAGGGCCGCCGCAAGCTCAATCGCCGGGTGCCGCCGGTCGATCGCCGCAGCGCAGCGGCGGCAGCGTCCGCGCTGGATCACGAAGGACAGCAGCGGGAGGAGTTCGGCGGGCCCGAGCGTCGCGCCGCAGGCGTCGCACTTAGAGCGCCCTCGCGCCACGCCGCGCCCTTGCGGCCAGCGGATCGACGCGGAGGCGAGGAAGCTGCCGACGATGAGCCCGAGCCCGCCGCCAATCGCGGCGCGCAGCCAAAGCTCGGTCACTCGCCCGCGCCGGCCAGTGCCAGGATGCGCTGGGCCTGGACGAGGTGCGGCCGATCGATCATCCGCCCCTCGAGCGAGAGCGCGCCCGCCTCAGGGCTCGCGGCGAAGGCCGCGACCACGGCGCGCGCATGGGCGATCTCGGCCTCGCTCGGCGTGAAGGCAAGGTTGATGACCGGGACCTGCGCCGGATGGATCGCCATCATTCCGGTGAAGCCGTCGCGCCGCGCCCGGGCCGCATAGGCGGCGAGCCCATCCAGGTCCTTATAGGCGGGGTAGACCGTCTCGATCGGCGCCACGCCCGCTGCGGCCGCACCGAACAGGCAGAGCGCGCGGACGATCTCGTAGGGCGCCGTGTAGCTGCCGTCCTCCTCGCGTGACGTCGCAGCACCGATCGCCGCCGGCAAATCCTCCGCCCCCCAGGTCAGGCCGGCGAGCCGTTTCGCCCCGCCATAAGTGCCGAGCTGGAAGATCGCCGCGGGCGTCTCGGTGGCGATCGCCAGGATCTGCGCCGCGGCGTTGCCGAGGCCGGTCATCCGCCGTGCCAGCTCGGCCACCGAGGCGCCGCCCTCGGCCTTGGGCAGCACGATCCCGTTCGGATGCGAGGGCAACACCGCCGCGAGGTCCCTGTCGCATTCCGGCCCATCGAGCGGATTGACCCGCACCCAGATCTGCGCCTCGCGGTGATTGTTGAGGAAATGCGCCACCTCGCGCCGCGCCACCAGCTTGCTGGCGGGCGCGACGGAATCCTCGAGATCGAGGATCAGCCCGTCCGCGCCCGCGCCCAGCGCCTTCTCCATCCGGTCCGGCCGGTCGCCGGGGACGAACAGCAGCGAGCGCAGCCTCATACCGGCCGGCGCTGCATCAACGCGGTGCGCTCCGTCACGCAGACCAGTTCGTCCTTCTGGTTGTACATCCGGTGCTCGAAGGTCACGATCCCCGCATCGGGTCGCGAGCCGCTGTCCTTGAGGCCAACCACCTCGGTCTCGGCGCGCAGCGTGTCGCCGATGAACACGGGCTTCGGCATCCGCACCTTGTCGTAGCCGAGATTGGCGACGAGCGTGCCCAGCGTCGTGTCGCCGACCGAGAGACCGACCAGAAGCGCGAAGGTGAAGGTCCCGTTGACGACGATCCGCCCGAACTCGGTCTTCTCGGCATAGGTCTCGTCGAGGTGGAGCGGCTGCGGATTGTGGGTCAGCGCGGAGATCAGCAGATTGTCGGTCTCGGTCACCGTCCGGTGCGGCTGATGCCGGATCCGGTCGCCCAGCGTCCACTGCTCGAAATAGCGGCCGGGCACGACGGTTACGCCGTCGCCCCGGCGAAGGCCGGGGTCCCATGGAGAAGGGCCGTGACTTTCTGTCCTGAGATCCCGGCCTCCGCCGGGATGACGAATGTGGTCATTCCCCCTCCCCCTTCTCGATCCGCGCCAGCAT
>DASQJU010000158.1:0-11230 GCA_035630915.1 Allosphingosinicella sp. | reverse complement strand
TAGAGCGCTGCCCTCCGAAGGCAGAGGCCAGAGGTTCGAATCCTCTTGGGTGCGCCACTCCCCTTCGTGCTACGACGGCTCAGGCGGGAGGGAAAACAATGATCAGCATGCTGCATCTCCAGCCGGTCGGTTTGCCGGGCTTGGTCGCTTTGATGGTTGGCGGATTGTTATTCTTTGCCAGTCTCTTATGGACCCAGCTCGGATCGAGCCGCGGCGCGGGCGAAGCGGGCGCGAAGAAGAGCAACCGGTCGAAATGGGGCGTCTTCATTCAGATGCTCGGCTTCTTCGCGACTGGCTTGGGCGCCATCGTGGTCGCGCTGCCCCCGGCCAGCCCGCTGGCACTCGGCGAAGGCGTGACGGTCGCGATGCTGATGCTGCTTTCGGTCGGCTTGTTCACCGGCGCGGCACGGGCAATGGGGGCAAACTGGAGCATCGTCGCGCGCATGCGCGAAGGGCACGAGCTGGTGACCGGCGGCGTGTTCGCCCGAATCCGTCACCCGATCTACACCGCCATGGGCGCGTTTTTGGTCGCGATGTCGATCGCCTTCGGTCACGAATATGGGCTGATTCTCGGCTTCCCGCTGTTCGCGATCGGAACCGCGATCCGCGTGCGCGAGGAGGAGAAGCTGCTGCGCAGCGAGTTCGGCGCCGCCTATGAGGATTATGCGGCGCGGGTGAAAAGGTTCGTGCCGGGCGTGCTTTAGGCGGGCGCGGGCGTCTTGGGCTTGTAGCGGCAGAGGTCGCGCACGACGCAGCGCCAGCATTCGGGCCGGCGCGCCTTGCAGACGTAGCGGCCGTGGAGGATCAGCAGATGGTGCGCGCTGACGCGCCAGGGCGCGGGGGTTTGCCGCTCGAGGAGCGTCTCGACCTGATCGACGTTCTTGCCCGGCGCGAGGCCGGTGCGGTTGGCGACGCGGAAGACGTGGGTGTCGACCGGGAAGGTCTCCGCACCGAAGGCGACGTTCATCACCACATTGGCGGTCTTGCGGCCGACGCCGGGAAGCTTCTGCAACGCGTCGCGGTCGGCGGGGACCTTGCCATCATGCTGCTCGACCAGCGCCTTCGAGAGCGCGATGACGTTCTTCGCCTTGGTGTTGAACAGGCCGATCGTCCTGATGTGGCGCTTGAGGCCCTCCTCGCCGAGCGCCAGCATCGCCTCCGGCGTCGTCACTGCGGCGAAGAGGTCGCGCGTGGCGAGGTTGACCCCGGCGTCGGTCGCCTGGGCGGACAGGACCACGGCGACCAGCAGTGTGTAGTCGTTGACCGATTTGAGCTCGGTTTCGGGGTCGGGCGTCCGTTCGGCGAGCCGGCGGTAGAATTCAGCGATGTCCGCCTTCTTCATGCGATCTCGTCCAGCGCGGCGCCGAGACGGGCGAGCCCTTCCTCGACCATGTCTGTTGCTCCACCCACTCCGATCCGGAAATGGTCGGCGAGACCGAAGAAGCGGCCGGGGACGATCGCCGTGTCGTAGTGCTCGCGGAGGAGATCGTGGAGCCGCTCGATATCGCCACCGAGGAGGCGCGGGAAGGCGGTGACGTTTTGGACCATCGGCGCGACCTCGATGTCCTCGCGGCCGGCGAAGAATGCGTTGGCGAGCGCGCGGTTGCGGTCGAGCAAGGCGGGCGTCTCGGCGGCGACCTCGTCGAGCCGCTCCAGCGCCAGGCAGGAGAGGCGCTCATCGGCGTGGGCTTGGGCAACGCCGAACAATTCGTTCAAGCGCCACATCCGCTCGGCGAGGCCGGGCTCGGCGAGAATCCAGCCGCAGCGCAGGCCCGAAAGTCCGTAGACTTTGGTCAGGCTCGAGGTGGTGACGAAGGCGTCGCCGAGCAGAGCGGCGGTCGACTCGCCGGGCGCCGCGTCGAGATAGACTTCGTCGATCAGTACGCGCTCGGCGATGTCGGCGAGCGCGCGGAGCGCATCGGCGCCGGCGAGGTTGCCGGTGGGATTGTGGAGATTGGTGAGCACGATCAGCTTTGGCCGGCTTCCGCCCGCGGCGCGCGCGACTTCCTCGGGATCGAGCGCGAAAACGGGGCCCTGGCGGGTGAAGCGCTTCACCTCGGCGCCGAGGAAGCGGGCCGTCGCGACCATCGGCTCATAGGCCGGATGCTCGATCAGCACCGCGTCGCCCGGATCGATCAGGGCGGCCATGGCGAGCATGTTGGCCATCGAGGTGCCGTCGGCCATGACCACCATGTCCGGCGGGACGCCGCACTTGCGCGCGATGGCCTCGCGCAGCGGCGGATAGCGGTAATGGCTGGCGCCGGAGAGATCGAGGTCGGCGACGTCGATCGGGAAGCGGTCGAGCCGGAAATGCGGCACCTCGCTGGAGGCGAGGTTGTAGCGCGCCGGACTCTGGGTCTTGGCCCAGTGCATGTATTCCGACTGGACCGTCCTCATGCGCGGTTCCGCCGGGCCTGCCAGAAGAGGAAGGCGGGGATGCCGGCGAGGAGGATGGCGAAGCCGATCGCGCTGTTGAGAAGGTCGTTATAGACAGTCGCGGCGACGATGACCGCGCAGGCGACCACGAACAGCCCGGTCGTGAAGGGATGGCCCGGCGCCTCGAACCAGGCCGCCCCCTTGGCATCGCGGCGGCGGAAGACGAACAGGGCCGCGCCGGTCAGCGCGAACCAGATGAAATCGACCGAGACGACGTAGCTCAGGATCTGCCCGTAGCTGCCGGACAAGGCGATCAGGATCGCGACCACGCCCTGGAGGAGGATCGCGACGACCGGCGCATGGGTCTTGGCGTTCACGGCAGCGACGGCGGGAAAGAAGAGGCGATCCTCGGCCATGGCGAAATAGACGCGCGGCGTCGTCAGCATCCCCTGGCTGAGGAAGCCGAGCGCCGAAATCGCGATGCCGAGCGCGATCAGGCTGGCGCCGGTGCCGCCGAGCGCGAGGCGCATGATCGACGTCGCGGGGGTGCGGGTCTCAGCCAGCCCCGCGGTCCCCAGCACGTAGACGCAGGTGAAGGCGACCGCGGTGTAGAGCAGCACGACCCCAACGACGCCGAAAAGCACGCCGCGGGCAAGATCGCGGCGCGGGTCCCGCATCTCGCCGGCGACGAAGCTCGCGGTCTGCCAGCCGCCATAAGCAAACATCACTGGCGTCAGCGCCGCGCCGATCCCGCCGGCGGCGACGAACGAGGTGGCAACCGGCGTCTGCGCGGGGCCCGCAAGGAGCAGACCGCACAGGACGAGCGCGGCGATTACCACGATCTTGATCACCATCAGGAAGCTCTGGACGTTGCTTCCGGCCCGAACCCCGAGGCAGTTGATCGCGGTCAGCACAGCGAGCACGGCCGCGGCGATTGCCCCGTCGGGCAAAGGCACGGCGACCAGGTCGTGAAAGTGACGGGCGAAGGTGATCGCCACCGCCGCCATCCCGCCCGATTGGATCACCAGCAGCAGCGACCAGCCGTAGAGGAAGGCCGGCATCGGCCCCCAGGCGTCGCGCAGATAGGCATATTGGCCGCCGACCTCGGGCCGCCGCGCGGCAAGCTCGGCATAGACGAATGCGCCGGCGATCGCGACCACACCGCCGATCAGCCAGGCGCCGACGATCAGGCCGGGAGTCGAGACGTGGCGCGCGACCTCGGCCGGGTTGAGGAAGATGCCCGAGCCGATGATCCCGCCCATGACGAGCATGACCGCATCGAAAAGGCCGAGCCGCCGCGCGAGCCGGGGCTCTCCCTGCCGCGCCGGATAGCTCACAGGCCCAGCACGTCCGCCATCGTGTAGCGGCCGGCCGGCTGGCCGGCGAGCCAGAGTGCGGCTTTGACCGCGCCCTTCGCGAAGATCGCGCGGCTTTCGGCGCGGTGGCCGAGCTCGATCCGCTCGCCCTCGCCTGCGAAGATCACCTGATGGTCGCCCGCCACCGATCCGCCGCGCAGCGAGGCATAATAGATCCCGCCTTCCTCGCGTTCGTGCGGGCCCTCCTGCATCCGGTCGAAACGGTTCTTTTCGGTCGCGCTCGCCGCGCCGCGCCCGGCATTGGCCGAGGCACCGAGAAGCAAGGCGGTGCCCGACGGGGTATCGCGCTTGTGGCGGTGGTGCATCTCGACGATCTCGATGTCCCAGTCCGGCCCGAGCTGGCGTGCCGCCTGCTCGACCAGAGCGCGCAGCAGATTGACGCCGAGCGACGTGTTCGCCGTCTGCAGGACGGCGATGCTGCGCGCCGCTTCGTCGATCGCGCTATGATGATCGGGGCCGAGGCCGGTGGTGCCAATGACGATCGGCGTGCCAGCGGCGACGGCTGCATCGAGATGGGCCTGAAGCGCGTCCGGAGCCGTGAAATCGACGAGCACATCGCTGGTCCCGGCCAGGTCCGACGCGGAGCCGCCCCGCTCGACCGCGCCGCCGACGGCGCTGCCCGCCGCCTGGGCGATCGCCCGGCCCATTCGCCCGTCTGCGCCCAGGATTCCAATCGACGTCATTGCGCGGTCGCTCCCTCGCTTGCTTCATGCGGGAGCGCGGCGCGCGCTGCAAGCCGCCGCCGCCGGAACAGTCCTTGGACGGCGGCGTTGTCGCGCCACATGATCATTACAGGAGCGTCAAGATGGCTGATGAAAAAGAAGTGATCGTCACCGACGGCGGCGGCGGTGGTAGCGGCGGCGTCTTGATCGCCGTGGTTCTGCTCGTGGCCGTGGTCGTCGTGCTGTTCCTGCTGTTCGGCAGGGGCCTGATGAATGGCGGCAATCCGACCGACATCAACGCCGACGTCAAGATCGAGACACCGGCGAAGACCAACTGATCTAGCGCGCCGCTGGCTGCTCCCTCAGGTGGCGCAGCCAGCGTTGCCGCGCCCATTCGCCGATCAATGCATCCGCGGCGCGCTTCTCCGCGCTTTGCCCGCCGAGCGCCGTGTAGCGGGTCCAGCGCCCGGTCCGGCTGGTCCACACCGATTCCTCGAACAGATTGAAGATCGTCCGGTTGCCCGCGGCGTCGACGGTGCCGATCGCGCCCGGCCGCTCGAGCGACCCGAGAAACTGAAAGACCGGCACAGGGCCGCGCGTGGGCTGCGGCGCGCCGGCGGCGGCGAGGATCACTTGGCGCATGTCGGCCAGCCCCATCACCGGAGGGACGGCGACGCCCGGCGCGCTGAGGATGAAGGGGATGCGCGTCTGCTGTTCGTTGAGCATGTGGCCGTGGCCGAGGAAGCCGTCGTCGAACAGCGATTCGCCATGATCGGCGGTGACCACGACCAGCGTATCGTCGAGCACGCCGAGGCGGCGCAGCCGCTCGATCAGCGCCCCGATCAGCCGGTCGTTGTAGGCGACGGCATTCCAGTAGGTGCGCTGGACCCAGTCGCGATTGGTGGCATTGATCTCGCCGCGCGGGATCGGCTCGCCCGCGACGATGCGGTCCATCATCGGCTGGTGATAGGGGAAGTGGGCCGACTGGAGGTTGAAGTAGAGGAAATGCGGGCGGCGCCAGGCTTCGGGGCGTCCGAGCCTGCGGTCGAACTCGCGCAGCAGGATCTTGCCATCGACATTGACCGAGCCCTGCGCGGCGAAACTAAAGGACCGCTCCTCCTTGAGCACCTCGCCGTCGACGTAGATCGACCCCCGCCGCATGCCCACCAGATTGGCGGTGTCGCCGAAATCCTCGGCCTGGCCCGAGAAGATGCCGACCTCGTAGCCGTTGGCGAGGAAGTCGCGAACCAGCGATTGGCGGTCGTCGACCGGCGCCAGCTCGCCGGTGAAAAGGCTCTGCAGCGAGAAGGTGGTGAAGCCGACATGCGAATAGACGCGCGGCGCCGCGGTGCCGCGCGCCGCCAGCGCGTCCAGCGTCGGAGTCAGCGAGTGCCCGTCCACGCGGCGGCCGATCGCGTCGGCGCGGGTGCTCTCGAGCACGATCAGGACGACGTTGCGTTTCGCTCCGGCGATCACCGGCGGCGCGACCGTGGCGCCCCCCGCAAAGGCGAAATCGCCGCCGAACCCGTCCTGGTCGATGCCGTCGCCCGGCACGTCGAGCGCGTAGGGGTGGCGGCCGGCGTCGAACGGCTGGCGGTCGAGCGGCCAAGAGTAGAAGCTCCATCCGTCGCGGTCGAAATCGGTCAGCGTGTGAAACAGCGTCGACAGCGCGAGCACGGCGTTGAACCGTCCCGCCGCCGCGCGCGCGTCGTCGACGCGGTTGACCCCGAACAGCAGCAGTGCCGTCGCAACCACGCAACCCAGAGCCTTGCGCCACCCGAGGTGGTGGAAATCGGGAACAGGCAAGGCATTCCGCCGCATCTTTCGCGAGGCGAACAGCGCGCCGGCATAGACGAACGCGGCGCCGCCGATGCCGATCAGGATCAGCCCGCTCTCGCTCAGCGAATAGAGCAGGGCGTCGACCAGGCTGCCGCCGCCGAGATTGCGGACGATCTGGAAGCTCATCGCGTCCGAAAAGAAGGCCAGCGCCTGATACTTGCCGACCAGCGCCGCGAGTGCGCCCCCGCCAACGAGGAAGGCGTAGTTGAGCAGGAAGAGCGGCGTATCGCCCTTTCGCCCGTGCAGGCGGCGCAGCAATCGGTAGAGCAGCCAGAAGACGAACGTGTGGCAGGCGAGGATCGCGGCGAGAAAGGCGGCGATCTCTAGCGGCGCGTCCAGCGTCTGCGACTGGCCGAATCCGCCGCCGAACAGGGCATATTTGCGCTCCGCCAGCAGCAGCTCTGCAACGAGTGTGACGAGGATCGTCACCGGCAGGACCATCCGCGCCGCCCCAAGCCAGGAAAAGCGCGCGCTGGGTCGTCTCGCGGGCAAGGAAAGCTCGGCCGTCATCGGCCGTGCTTCCTAGCCGCGAGAGCTTAAGATGCGGTTGGCGTCAGTCCCGCCTCGGCCTTGGCGGCGCGAACGACGTGCGGCCGGTCTCGCGCACCCGCCCGTTCGCCGCCGAGCCTTCGACGATCTCGTAGCCGAGCAGTGCCAGGATTCGATCCCCGAGGAAGATCGGCCGCGCATTGCCGTACCAGTCAAGGCACGAGGCCTGACAGCCATCGTCGTTGTCGCTGCCGGCGACGCTTGCTCCGTTCAGCGCGCCGGCTTCCGACAATTTCCCGCCGCTGCGGTTCAGGAACAGGATTCCCGCCGAATTGCCCTGCGGCTGGTTCGCCCGCTCGAGGAAGCGCGCGACCGGCAATCCGAGCAGGCCGGAGCCATCGCGCGAGCCCGGATCGGGGCGGAAGAAGAAGGCGTGGCTGCGCGACTCGCCCTCGCGTGCATTGGGCAAGAGGAATGTGTCGGCGACACGCGGCGTGCCTTGGAGACCGATCGCGCTGAAGCCGAGCGCGCCGGGGCCGTTGCCGATGGCGATCGCATCGGCGCCGATCGCGTCGAGCCGGTCGACGCCATGGGGCAGAGACAGTTGGGTGACGGCATAATCCGCCAGCGAGACGACCGCGACCGTGCCGCCGGTGATGTCGGAGCTCGCCGAGCCGTAAAGCAGATGATCGCCGACGAAGCGGTTCTGGAACGACCAGCGGCTGCCTGTCGGCGGCGGCAGCTTGTGATAATTCTCCCTCGGCACCTCGAGCGCGCCGGTGCCGAACGTCCGCATCGGGATGCTGAGCAGGGCAACGTCGCCGCTGGTCACCTCAGGGCTCCACATCGCGTCGCCGCTGCCTTCGGCGCGCACGACGACATGGAGGGCGCTCCGCGCCGCATCGGGGTAGAAGGAGAATTGGTCGACCGGCATGCCGCGCGCCTGGAGCGCCTGGGGTCTGCCGCCGTCGAACGGGATCCGGTAGACGAAGGCGGTCGTGCCGCGATCCTCCTTCCACGCGTTGCCGATCCACAGATAGACCGCATTGCTGGAGACGAAGAAGGTCCGCGCGTAGCCGCCGAGGACGACGCTCGAATCGCAGTCGAGCACCGCCGCCGCGAGGTCGCACGCGGTCACAGTGTGCAGCATGCCGATGTCGGCGCGGCGAACGTCGCGCAGTGCGTTCGGGACGTAGACGTTGTTGGCGCCAACCGTGCGCTGCCAGCTTCCGCCCCCCGCCGCATTCGGCTGCCACTGGCGCAGCGCCGGAAGCGAATCGAGCACGTCGCCTTCGCCGCCCAGGCCGAGCGGCGAGTAGAGGATCAGCCGGCTGCCGATCAGCCGGCTGGCATAGTTGCGCGACGAGTAATAATCGCCGGAGCGGACGGCATAGCTGTCCTCGAAGGTGAGGCTGCCGTCCGCGCCGAGATGGAAGCGGTTCACCTGGGTCCCGCCGCGCGTGTAGGAATAGCCGATCACGACCACGCGGTCGCCGGAGATCAGCATTTCGTCATACCAGTCGCCGCGCGCCTGTGTGCCCGGCGGGAAGGCGTCGATCGCCGCGACCGGCCGCAGCGTTCCGCCGGCCAGCGAGACCGTGAACAGCCGCCCGCGCCGCAGGATGACAAGCATGTCGCCGCGGGCCTTGACGATGTCGCCTTCATCGACCCCCACGATCTGGTTGTTGGTGATGCTGAGCGCGGCCGGCGCGGACGGCGCTCCGGGTGGTGGCGGAGGCGGAGGCGGCGGCGGTGGGGGCGGCGGCGGCGGCGGCGGATAAGGCGAGCCATATTGCGCCATATTTTCCCGCCGCTCCTCGGCGATCGCCGCACGCAGGAAATTGCGCAACTCGCGGTCGCTGGAGAAGGGGGTCAGCGTCGCGCCCTCCGCGCGATTCTGCGCGAGGGCCGCGCCGGGGGGCGACACCGCGATGACGAGAAGTAGCGCCGCCAACCACAGCTTCAATTGAAAGCGCATCGCCAATCCCCCTGCTTTGCTTCTGTTTTTGCAAGCTTAAGCGAGGCCGGGGTGTACCGGCAAGCGTGCAGTTCGTCGTCTACGCGGCGTTAACCATCCGCTGGCATGGTGGCGCAATGACGACCAGCCACCACATCGCCGTTCACCGCCTCATCGCAGCCCACGCAGCGGCGGGCGGCATGATCGCGCCCGGAACGGACGGCGCCATCGGTCGCGCCCAATGCCATTTCGAACGGGCCGGCGATGCCCGCGCGGTCGCCCTGCTCGGCAAGACCAACGTCGCGCTATTCCGTCTTCGCCAGGCACTGCGCGACGGGGACGGTGCCGAGGCGGCTGCCCAACGCAAAGCGCTCACCACCCTGGCCGACCAATGGCGCGAGCACACGCCGCTCTTCCAGGTTGCTCAACTCTTCCCGGCCGAAGGCAACGCCTGACCCCTTCTCGCGTCCCCGCACCTGCGGCTAAGGGATGCGGATGCGCGAGATCCGCAATATCGTCATTCTCACCGGCGCCGGCATTTCCGCCGAGAGCGGCCTTGCCACCTTTCGTGGACCCGACGGGCTGTGGGAGGGCCATCGGGTCGAAGACGTGGCGACGCCCGAGGCCTTTACGCGTGATCCCGTGCTGGTCCACCGCTTCTACGACGCCCGGCGCGACAATCTGAAGCGCGTCCGGCCCAATGCGGCGCACGAGGCGCTCGCCCGGCTCGACGCGGAATGGCCGGGGGAGCTGCTGATCGTCACCCAGAATGTCGACGATCTGCACGAGCGGGCCGGAGCGAAGCGGCTGCTGCACATGCACGGCGAGCTCAACTCGGCCTGGTGCCGCGCCTGCGATGCGCGAATGGCCTGGGAGGGCGATATGGGCGGCCATGCCATGTGCCCGGAATGCGACGTCGCGGGGCAGATGCGGCCCGACATCGTCTGGTTCGGCGAGATGCCCTATGAGATGGAGCGGATCGACCGCGCGCTGATGGAGGCGGACCTGTTCGTCTCGATCGGCACCTCGGGCAACGTCTACCCCGCCCCCGGCTTCGTCCAGACCGCGAAATATGTCCGCGCGCGGACGCTGGAGATGAACCTAGAGCCGAGCCTCGGAAGCTATCTGTTCGACGAGAGCCGGACCGGGAAGGCGGGTGAGCTGGTACCGGCATGGGTGGAGGAGATGCTGGATGATCGAGGGTAGCTGCCATTGCGGCGCGGTTCGCTTCACTTTGCCGGAGCCGCCGGCGGATCTCGGCAGCTGCAACTGCTCGCTGTGCCGCCGGATTGGCGGGCTCTGGGGCTATTACCGGCCGGACGAGGTCGTCGTCGAGGATCCGGACGGGCGGCTCACGGGCTACGTCCAGGGCGACGCGACCCTGACCACCTGGCATTGCGGGAGCTGCGGCTGCACCACCCACTGGTCGCCGCGCGATCCCGCTTATGAACGGATGGGCGTCAATCTGCGCCTGTTCGATCCGGCGGTGTGGGAGCCGCTGCCACGCCGCCTGATCGACGGGGCGAGCTGGTAGAAGCCGAGCCCGGCGAATGCTGCATCAGGCCAGATAATCTGCTATTGCGATGCGGGGAGCAGCCATGGCCAGAATGACGGCTTCGCACAAAACCCAGATCATCATCGCCCTGATCACGGTGATGGGCGGAATTATCGTCGCGTTGCTGACCAGCTGGGACAAATTCTTCCCGCCCGCGCATGGACCCGCGCCCGTTCAGAACCAGACGGCAGCGCCGCAGCCCGCCCCAGCCCCGCTGCCCGGCGAGACGCCGACCGAAGCGGCCGCGCGGCTCAAGCAGGCGCAGGAGGATGTGCTCAACCGAAGCGCGAGCACGCTCGAGGACATTTCCCGACAGATCGACGCACAGTCGGCCAACCTAAGCCACTAGGCTATTCCACCCAGTCGAGCCCGATCTCGCGGTAGAGGCCGCGATCTTCCTCCCATTTGGGATTCACCTTCACGTGCAGGAACAGGTGGACCTTGCGGCCGAACGCCTCGGTCAGCTCCTTGCGCGCGGCCTCGCCGATCTGCTTGATGCGGGTGCCACCCTTGCCCAGCACGATCGCCTTCTGGCTGTCGCGGCCGACCAGGATCTGCTGGTGGATGACGATCGAGCCGTCCCTGCGCTCCTCATATTTCTCGGTCTCGATCGCGCTCGCATAAGGCAGTTCGGCGTGGAGCTGGTGGTAGAGTTGCTCGCGGACGATCTCGGCAGCCATCATCCGGTCGGTCGCGTCGGAGACCTGGTCCTCGGGGAAGTGCCACGGCCCCTCCGGCACGCGCGCCGCCAGCGCCGCCTTGAGCTCGGCGACGCCGTCGCCGGTGGAGGCGGAGATCATGTAGATCTGCTCGAAATCGGCGCGGCCGTCGAACTGGCTGATCAAGGTGAGCAGATCCTCCTTCTTCACCAGATCGACCTTGTTGAGGATCAGCAGCTTCGGCTCGGACCGGTCCTTCAGCCGGTCGACCATGTCGCCGACGCCGCGCTTGAGGCCGGTGCTGGCGTCGACCACCA
>DASQJU010000157.1:0-4985 GCA_035630915.1 Allosphingosinicella sp. | reverse complement strand
ACTGCCTCTGAGGAAAGACGCCTAAGCGTCTTGATCCGAATCGGCTGTCCCGTCAGTCTCACCCCTTCGTTGCGGGGGAGTGGCCATGATTGAATTCGGCGACGAGCATTACCGGGACGTTTGCCGCGCCGGGCGCGTGGCACTCGAGATCAGCGCCATCGAGGAGAAAAGGCAGAGCGCGGTCCGCCGCTTCTGGATCGTCATGGCGATCGTCGTCGCGCTGGCCGCCGGAACGATCTGGATGCTGTCCGGCGGGGACATGCTCGGCTTCGGCATCGTGATCGCGATCTTCATCCTCGTCATCGGCGGGATCGTCGCCGCACTGCCGCTCGGCAGTGCCGGCAAGGCGCTGAAGATCCCGGTGCTCGAGACGATCGCCGAAAAAGGCGGGCTGACCTTCATGGAAAGCGGCTTCGATCCGCCGGTCTATCCCGACGCGCGCCCGGCCTTGTTCGGCAACTGGCTGAACGGCCAGAGCTTCACCGACCTGTTCCACGGCCAGGACGAGGACGGCCGCCGCTTCGCCCTCTACGAAGGCTCGCTGACCCGCCGCTCGGGCAAGAACACGCGCACCGTCTTCTCCGGCCAGATGTACGCCTGGCAACGGCGGGCCAAGGTCGGCCGCGAGATCGTCATCGTCCCCGACCGGGGCCTGTTCAACTTCTTCAAGCCGCTTTCCGGAATGGAGCGGGTGAAGTTCGAGAGCGACCCCGAATTCGAAAAGAAGTTCGAGGTCTATGCCTATGAGCCGCAGCAGGCGATGCTGACGATTGGCGCCGACGTCCGCCGCCTTCTGCTGGAACTGCGCCAGCAGGGCCGCGCGTTCGGCTATATCGGCGCCGAGAACGCCTTCGTGGCGGCGACGGGCAAGAACAAGTTCGAGGCCGGCTCTATGTTCCGCAAGATCGGCGGCGAGGAGCGCGTCCGCGCCATGTTCGACGACGTCTGCGCGGGGCTCTCAGTGCTGAGGCGCTTGCGCGGGGCGCTCGACTGACAGCTTAGCGTGCCGCCGGGCGAGCGAGGGCGATTGCCCGCTGCAGCACGGGGTCTTCCGGCCCTTCCACCACGGGCGTCTCTATCGCGATGTCCGGAACTACCCCCCGCGGCGCGATGCCGCCTCCCGGGCGAACGATATAGGCCTTGGGGTAGCCGACCTGGAGGCTGGTGCGGGGCAGGGCGAAGGTCTCCATTGCGCCGTAGGTGGTTGCGAGATCCGATGTCTCCTCGCCGATGACCGTGCCGAACCGATAGTCCTGGATCGTCGCCGCGACGGCGACCGCATTCGAATAGCTGTTGCGATTGACCAGAACGAACACGCGGCCGGCGAAGCGCGGTGTGGCGCGCGGTTGCGCCTCCGAAACCGGGAATTCGACGATCTGGCCGGGCCTGGCGCCGGCGTAAAGGCTGGCGAATCGCCCGGAGATGCTGTCCGCGCCTCCGCCCGAGGCCTGGAGGCGCCGAAGGTTCGACGCGGTGGTTTCCTCGCTGACCCGAATGCGGAATGCGGAGGCGAAGCGGTAAGGCCGGTTCGCAAACCAGGAAACCATCAGGTCGCTGAACGAGCTGTCGCCGCCGGGATTGTCGCGGAGGTCGACGATCAGAGCCTGTGCCCCGTCGGCGAGGAATTGCGCGAAGGCGCGATCGATGAACTGCCGAAAGCTGCTATTGTCATAAGGATCGGCCGCGCCGGGATCGGCATTGAAGAAGGCCCCGGGCCGCAAATAGGCGATGTCACCGGCCACCATCCGGGCCGTGCGGTCGCTTGCGGCGAGGTTGAGCCGCGGCGCCTCGTTCCGTCCTGCCGCTTCGATTTCGGCGCGGGTTCGGCAGGCAAGCCGCATTTGGGCCGTGCTTCCATCGCGTCGACGGATCGAAATTTCGATCTCGGGCAGGGGCCCAAGCTCCAGCCAGATCAGCATCGGCAGATCGAGGTCCAGCAACGCGCTGGCCATATAGTCCGTATCGGCGGAGATGTTCCGGTGTGCCGCCGCGATCCACGCCGCGGGCGTTCGCCCGGCGATTCTCAGGATCTCGTTTCCCGGCGCGACACCGCCGAATCCGTGGCTGGCAGCGATGAAGGCGCGGCCGCCGCGTATGCGGAGCGAAAGGGGAAACGTCCTGCCGCCGCCGTCGAGATAGGCGCGGTAGCTTCGATAATTCTCGTCGATGCGGGCATGGGCGACCCGGCCGAATGCGACGAAGCGCTGGAAGCGTCGGCCGACCTCGGCCCGTGTCTCCGGCGCTCGCATCTCGCGCAGCATCGCCGCATAGAGGCGGTCGTAGCTCCGCCGCGACACGCGGGCGAAGAGGTCATAATGGGCGGCCTTCAGGTGATCGTAGAGAAAGGCGAAATCCGAACGGATCGCCTCGGGCGCAATCCGGGCCTCCGCCGCTGCGGCGGGCGGAGCCGACGCCTGCCCGATATGCGCCGAGACTCCCGACAGCGGCAGCATCCCGGCCATCGCGATCGCCGAGCGCAGTATGAAGCTTTTGTTTCGCAACGACACGCCTCCATTCCTGGACTTGACGATAAATAGGTAGGTGCCTACGCATATGTCAATGACTTCTCGAGACGAACTGCCCGACTATGTCGACAGCGCCGGCGCCGCGGGCATCGGCGCGCGCCTTCGCCGCCTCTCGGCCGCGATCGATGGCGACGCGCGTCGGCTCTACGACGAGTTCGGAATCGCCTTCGAGCAGAGATGGCTCGGACTTCTCGATCTGCTGTCCAGTCACGGGCCGCTCGCTGTCGGCGAGCTGGCCCGGGCGCTGGGCATCAGCCACCCCTCGGTCAGCCAGTCGCGCGATTCGCTGGCGCGCGCGGGCCTGATCGACTGGGAAACCGACGAAGGCGATCGCCGCCGCCGCCGACTGCGGCTGACGGCGAAGGGCAGACGGCTAGTTCGCGAGCTTCGGCCTTTATGGGACGCGCTGGACGGCGCCGCGATCGAACTCGATCGCGAGGCGGGGGGCGTCGTGGCGGCGCTTCGGGTCCTGGAGGAAGCGCTGGAGCGCCGCTCCCTCCACGCGCGCGTGCGGGAAATGCTCGA
The DNA here is from genome assembly GCA_035630915.1 of Allosphingosinicella sp. Classification (GTDB taxonomy): domain Bacteria; phylum Pseudomonadota; class Alphaproteobacteria; order Sphingomonadales; family Sphingomonadaceae; genus Allosphingosinicella. The sequence goes on along the minus strand of DASQJU010000157.1, from coordinate 1,935 downwards.
CCGGAGGTGAAGTCTAGCGCTGGTCGACCGGAACGTAGTCGCGCTGCGGCGCGCCGGTGTAGAGCTGGCGCGAGCCGTGTGATCGAAATTAGGGCTGGCTCGGGTTGTTGCTGCGATAGCGGCGGCCCTGCAGGAAGATGGAGCAGGCCGATTCCAGCGCCTGCCGCTCGGCCGCGTTCCAGCCACGCTCGCGCGCGATCCTCGCCAGGGCCGCGCGCACGTCGCCTTCGCGAATCCCGATCATGCAATATTCCTGATTGGCTCCCCAATAATGGCCGCTCACCGCACGCCGGGCCAGATCGCGCAGCTGCTCGGGACTCATGCTATCGATCAAGGAATTCCAGTCGTCCGGCTCTCTGAGCTCGGCCTGGATCGAGGAATCGCGCATGAGCCGCGCATAGGCGCGCCGCGCTTCCTCGCCGTCGTGGCCTTGGGCGGGCTGGGCAAGGATGGCCTGCTCCAGCACATCCCCCATCCGGACGGCGAAATCGCGGCGGCGCGCCGCATCCTCCGCTTCGGTCATCGGCTGGGTGGGTGGATCTCCCGACTGGGACAGCATGAAGTCGCGGACACACTCATTCTCGTCTCGGAAGCTGGTCGAGAGCGACAGGCCGCCCCGGCTCAGATCCATGCTCCGCAAGTCGCGAGGAGCGTGGAGCGAGGGCATTCGGATTATCATCGACGCCATCCACCCGTGCCGCAGCGCCGCGTCGCCCAACGCCGCAACGGGCAGGCAAAAGGGTTGGTCTGGCGCGAGCAGGCCCGTCGGACCCATCAGGGCCACGTTGACGAAGATATCGCCGCGCTCGCGCGGGTTGATCCGCACCGGCCGCCCCGAGCCGCGAAAGCGGACCGGCCTGCTCTCCAAGTCCGGACCGTAGCGCTCCTGCACGCTGATCTGCGCGCTCCAGGTCTCCCTCTCCGGCGCCGAATGCAGGATGATTCCGAAATAGGTCGAGCGCGGATTGTCGTAGGTGGTCGTGACCCTAGGCAATGAGAATATCCGCTCGACCTCCTCGATGCCGAGCCGCCCCTCGCGCACCGCCAGCAGCCGATCGATGCGGGCGTGGAATTCGGCTGGCCCGTAGCTGCAGATCGCGACCGGGTGCGGCCGCAGCGGCGGGATGGAAGGCTCGGACGGTCCGGCAACGCAACCGCTACGGCCTCGATCGGCCGCACCTTGCGCCGATAGGGGGCCCGCCCAGGGCAAGGCGAGCAAGAGGAATGCTAGGTATTTCATCAACCGACCCCGTCGAAGCCGCCTTCGCTTCTAGAGTCGATGGTATAATGTATCAAGACGCGCTGGAAAGCGCAGCCCCGGCCCCTACTACCTCTGGCCGACCGGCACGTAATCGCGCTGGGGCGCGCCGGTGTAGAGCTGGCGCGGCCGGCCGATCTTCTGGTCCGGATCGGAGATCATCTCGTTCCACTGCGCGACCCAGCCGACGGTGCGGGCGAGGGCGAAGAGGGCCGTGAACATGTCGGTCGGGAAGCCGATCGCGTTGAGGATCACGCCGGAATAGAAATCGACGTTCGGGTAGAGCTTCTTCTCGATGAAATAATCGTCCTTGAGCGCGATTTCGGCGAGCTCACGGGCGGTGTCGAGTACCGGATCGGAGATGCCGAGCTCGTTCAGCACCTCCTCGGCGGTTTTCTGCATCACCTTCGCGCGCGGGTCGAAATTCTTGTAGACGCGGTGGCCGAAGCCCATCAGCCGGAACGGGTCGTTCTTGTCCTTGGCGCGGGCGATATATTCCGGGATGCGCTTCACGTTGCCGACTTCGCGCAGCATGTTGAGCGCGGCTTCGTTGGCGCCGCCGTGCGCCGGTCCCCACAAACAGGCGATCCCCGCGGCGATGCAGGCGAACGGGTTCGCGCCCGACGAGCCGGCGAGGCGAACGGTCGAGGTCGACGCATTCTGCTCGTGGTCGGCAT
>DASQJU010000156.1:0-2701 GCA_035630915.1 Allosphingosinicella sp. | reverse complement strand
ACGCTGTGCAGCAGCGCCGTCGCCGCCAGCCAGGGCATGAGCGAGGCGTTCTCGACCGGGTCCCAGAACCACCAGCCCCCCCAGCCGAGTTCGTAATAGGCCCAATAGGAGCCGGCGGTGATGCCGAGCGTGAGGAATATCCACGCCCCCAGCACCCAGGGCCGCATCGCCCGCGCGAAAGCCGGGCCGACGTCGCGAGTCACCAACGCGCCAACCGCGAAGGAGAAAGCGATCGAGATACCGACATAGCCGAAATAGAGCGTCGGCGGGTGGAAGGCCAGGCCCGGGTCCTGCAGCAGCGGATTGAGGCCGTTGCCCTCGGGCGGGACCGGGCTCAGCCGATTGAACGGGTTCGAGGCGAACAACAGGAAGGCGTAGAAGCCGAGGCCGATCAGCGCCTGGGCGGCGAGCGTCGCGGTCAGCGTCGCGCTCGGCAGCCGGCGCTCGAACAGGGCGACAGCGCCGCCGGCAACCGCGAGCACGGTCACCCAGAGCAGCATCGAGCCTTCGTGATTCCCCCAGGCGCCGGCGAATTTGTAGAGCCATGGCTTCATCGAATGGCTGTTCCGGGCGACCAGCTCGACCGAAAGGTCGGTGCGCAGGAACAGCCAGATCAGGAACAGGAAGGCGAGCCCGGCCAGCAGCCCTTGCGCGATCGCGATCGGGCGAACCAGCGGCCGCAATGCTTCCCCGCCGGCCCGCGCTCCCGCCGCGCCGAGCACGAGCTGGAGCAGCGACAGCGCCGCCGCCAGCCACAAGGCGCCAAGACCCGCCTCGGCGATCAACGAACCCGGTCCGTCTTGTGCATACCCTCGGGGCCGAGCTCGGGCGGTTGATAATTCTCGTCATGCTTGGCGAGGATCTCCGAGGCGACGAAGCTCCCGTCGGGGCGGAAGCGGCCCTCGGCGATGACTCCGCTGCCTTCGCGGAACAGATCCGGCGTGATGCCGGTGTAGCGCACGCGGATGGTCGCGTTGGAGTCGTCGCCGACGACGAAGTCGATCGTCACGCCGTCCGCGTGCCGCCGCAGCGAGCCCGGGCGGACCATCCCCCCGATCCGCACCGAACGGTCGAGCGGCAGGCCCTTGGTCGCCACGTCGCCGGGCGCGTAGAAGAAGCTCGCCTGGGCGCGCATCGCCGACATGGCGAGCAAAGCGGCGCCCAGCATCGCGCCCAGGGCGACGAGGATCAGGACCAGCCGCTGATTCTTGGGCTTCACGAACCCCGGCCCAATTTCTCGGCTTCGGCCTCGGCCCGGCGCATGGCGATCCAGCTCCACGCGGTCAGCACGATCGTGCCGCCGACGGCGAAGGCGTAGGCGCCGTAGACGAAGGGCCAGGGATTCATGCCGAGGCCATCCGTCGCATCCGCGCCTCGACCTTGCTCCGCGCCAGCTCGGCCCGCATCCGCATCAGCACGATTCCGCCGAACAGCAGCGAGAAACCGAGCGCCGCGCCGAGCAGCGGCCAGAGCATCGGCCCGGCGATGGTCGAGGTGCCGCGCACGAAGCTGATGCTCTCGCCCTGGTGGAGCGTATTCCACCACAGCACCGAATAATGGATGATCGGCAGGTTGACCGCGCCGACCAGGCCGAAGATCGCCGTGATCCGGCCTTCGCCGCCTTTCTCCTTCTCGGCGCCGGCCAATGCGGCATAGCCGAGATAGAGGAAGAGAAGGACGAGCATCGAGGTCATCCGCCCGTCCCATTCCCACCAGGTGCCCCAGGCGGGACGGCCCCACAGCGAGCCGGTGACGAGGCAGATGGCGGTGAACACGGCCCCCGGCACCGCCAACGCACGCCCCGCGACCACCGCGAGCGGATGGCGCCAGACGAGCTGCATCAGGCTCGCGGCCGCGATCCCCGACCAGCCGGCCATTGCCAGCCAGGCGGCGGGGACGTGGACGTAGAGGATGCGCACGCTCTCGCCCTGGAAGCGCTCGGGCGGCGCGTAGAACAGCCCCACGGCCAGCGAGATGGCGGCCAGCAGCGCCCCGGCCCCGGTGAGCCAGAAGGTCAGCGGTCGCGCGATCTTGAGGAAGCGGGCGGGATTGGCGAAGGCGTGCATGTTGAGGGCGCGGTGTAGCGAAGCCTTGGGCGGGGCGAAAGCTTGTGCTTAAGGCGGGTGATGAGCGCCGCCGTCAGCCAGAACCGCCTGCTCGGCATCAGCTTGCGGATCGGCGCGGCGACGAGCTTCGGCTTCATGGCCGCGGCGATCAAGCTCGCCGCAGAGCACAACGTCGCCTTGCCCGAGCAAGCCTTCTACCGCTTCGCCTTCGGCCTGCCGCCTTTGCTGGTGTGGATCCTGCTCACCCGCAATTACGGCGCGTGGCGCACGCAGCGCCCGCTGGCCCACCTCGCCCGCGGCGCGCTCGGCCTTTCGACCATGGTCTGCGCCTTCGCCGCTTTGGCCTATTTGCCGCTCGCCGAAGCGGCGACGATCGGTTTCGCCGCGCCGCTCTTCTCGGTGATCCTGTCGGCACTGATTCTCGGCGAGCCGGTCGGGCGCCACCGCTGGAGCGCGGTCGCTTTGGGCCTCGCCGGCGTGCTGATCGTGATGCAGCCATGGAATGGCGGCCACCTGCCCCCGATCGGCCTCGGCCTCGCCTTGCTCGCCGCGCTCGGGACCGCGGCGGTGACCATCACCATTCGCCAGATCGGCCGCACCGAGGCGACTCCGACCATCGTCTTGTGGTTCACCTG
>DASQJU010000155.1:0-7416 GCA_035630915.1 Allosphingosinicella sp. | reverse complement strand
GCCGGAGTCGAGGCTTTGCTCGCCGCCGCCACCTCCATTCCACCGCGCGCCGCGGCGGAGCGCCTTGCTAGCGCTTTGGAGCGGGCGCTGGCTCAGCTAGGGCGGCTTCTGGACCAATAGGCTCAGAGCCCGGCCAGCTTTCGATGCGGATATTGCGCTGGGGCCCCGGAACCTTGATTCCGTTCTCCCTGAACAGCTCCCACAAGCGGTTGAGGATGTCGGAGCGGACCGGGCCGATGCCCGCCTCGGGATCGAGGATCCAGACGCGGATCTCGTGATCGATGCCATTCTCCCCGAAATTGCGCATCCACACGTTCGGCTTTGGCGTCTCCAGCACGCGGGGCGAGGCGTCGGCCGCCTCGACCATCAGCTTTTGCGCGAGCTTGACGTCGCATTCATAGTCGATCGTGATCGGGATGCTGATCCTGACGTCGCGGGTCGAATAGGACCAGTTGACCACCTCCTGGGTCATCAACAGCTCGTTCGGGATCAGATATTCCTTGCCGTCGCGGGTGACGATGGAGACGGCGCGGACGCCGATCTTGTTGACCTGGCCGAAGCTCTCGCCGACCGAGATCACGTCGCCCGGCTTGATCGAGCGGTCCATCAGCAGGATGATCCCGGCGATCAGATTGCCGAACGTCTTCTGCAGTCCGAAGCCGATGGCCAGGCCGAGCGCACCGGAGAAGAAGGCGAGCGCGGTGAGGTCGATCCCGGCCAGATCGATGCCGATGAAGAAGGCGATCGCCACGGTGGCGATGGCGAACAGCTTCTGCGTCAGCAGGCGCTGGGTCGGATCGAGCCCTTCGGCATGCTTGAGCGACTGGCCGATCAACTGGTTGATCAGCTTCACCGCCGCGTAGAGCGCGAGCAGGGCGATCGTGATCTGGACGATCGCCAGCAGCGACAGGCGGCGCGAGCCGATCGTGAAGGCGAGCGCGTCGAGCGGGCCGGTGACGTTCTTGAGCCCGCCGAGCGAATCGGCGAAGATCGCGACGAACAGGAACAGCGCCAGCGCCCAGGCGATCCAGCGCGACAGATTGAGCCCGCGCACGACGTTGCGGATCACGAGCGCGGCGGCGAGCGCTGCGAAGAAGCCGAGCAGGAAGGCGGCGAGCGGCGGCCAGTGATAGAAGCGCAGCACGCTCGCCAGCACCGGCCAGAGGATGAGGTAGCGCACCAGCGCGCAGGCGCGCGCCGTCATGCCATCCACCGGGCCCCCGGCGCGGCGCTGCCAGAAGCCGGCGATCAGCGGCCCCGCCCAGCGCCCCACGATCCAGGCGAAGGCGCCCGCGCCAAGAACGATCGCGGCCGCGATGCCGGTGGCAGCGAGCGCCGCCTGGTCGGGCATGGCCAGGCCGAGATCGGGGGTCACGTGGCGCTCCCGTAGGCGGCGAGCGCAGGCGCGAGGTCGGCGATCAGGTCGTCGGGGCTTTCGAGGCCGACATGGAGCCTGACGAGCGGTCCTTCGAGATCGAGCCGCGTCGCGGTGCGCACCGGATCGGCCGGCAAGGCGAGGCTTTCAAAGCCGCCCCAGGAATAGCCGATCCCGAACAGCTTCAGCGAATCGATCAGCCGCTCGGCATCCGCTGCATTTCCCCCATCCAGAACGAAGGAGAAGAGACCGCTGGCGCCGGTGAAATCGCGCGCCCAATGCTCGTGGCCTGGGCAGCCAGGCAGCGCCGGGTGGAGAACCCGCGCCACCTGCGGCTGCTGTTGCAGCCAGCGCGCCACCTTGAGCCCGTTCTCCTCGTGACGCCTGAGGCGCACGTCGAGCGTCCTGAGCCCCCTCAGCGAGAGCCAGCAATCATCCGGCCCGGCCGTCTGTCCGAGCAGCCGGCGCGCGCGTTCGAGCCGGTCGGCCACTTGCTCGGTCGCGGTCACCGCGCCCAGCATCAGATCGGCGTGGCCGCCGATATATTTGGTGCAGGCGAGGATCGACAGGTCGACGCCGGCGCGGATCGCCTGAAAGAAGTGCGGCGTCGCCCAGGTGTTGTCGATCAGGGTGACGAGTCCGCGCGCCTTGGCCACCGCACAGATTGCGGGCACGTCCTGCACCTCGAACGTGTGCGTGCCCGGGCTTTCCATGAATACCGCGCGGGTCCGATCCCCGATCAGGTCCGCGATCCCGGCGCCGATCATCGGGTCGTAATAGGTCGTCGTGACGCCGAAGCGCTTCAGCGGATCGTCGCACAGCAGCCGGGTGGGCCCATAGGCGCTGTCGACCATCAACAGCTCGTCGCCCGCCTCCAGCACCGCCAGCAGAGCGCCGGCGGCCGCAGCAGCCCCGGACGGGTAAAGGCGGGTCATCGCCGCGCCGGGCTCAAGCTCGGTGAGCGCCTCCTGCAGCGCCCAGCTCGTCGGCGTGCCGTTGCGGCCGTAATGGAGCGTGCCGTCCGCGGGCGGATTGGCCGCCTTCATGTCGGCGACGCTGTCAAACAGCACAGTCGATGCGCGCCAGACCGGCGGATTGACGATTCCGCCCGTCCATTCCGGACGCCGGCCGGCCTCGACCAGCCGCGTCTCCGGCGCCTTGCCCTTCATTCGGCGGCGCCCCGCGCCTTGGGCGTATTGGGATCCGCACCCCATTCGGACCAGCTGCCGTCGTAGAGCCTCACGTCGTTCTTCCCGAGCAGATGCGCGCCGAACAGGATGACGGCGGCGGTGACGCCCGACCCGCAGGTCGTCACCATCGGGCGGGACAGGTCGACTCCAGCTTCGTCGAACACCGCGCGCAGATCGTCGCCGAGCTTCCACGTGCCGTCGGCGTTGAAGAAAGCGCTTTGCGGCGCGTTCTTCGAGCCGGGAATGTGCCCCGGCGCGACGCCCGGCCTCGGCTCGGTATCCTCGCCGCGAAAGCGCGTGGCTGGCCGGGCGTCGACCACCTCCTCGCCTTCGAGCGCGAGCACCGCCTCCTTGTCGACTACGTGGGCGCGATCGAGGAACGCCGTGAAATGTCCGTGCCGGTGCCGCTCGCTGCCCCGGTCGAGCATGCGTCGCTCGGCCTTCCACTTGCCGAGCCCGCCATCGAGGATCGCGACATAATGCGCGCCGAACAGGCGCAGCATCCACCAAATCCGCGCCGCGCTGTGGAGCGGGCTGTTGTCGTAGACCACGAAGCGATTGCCGTCGCCGAGGCCAAGCGCCTGCATCCGGCTCGCGAATTTGTGCGCGGACGGCAGCATGTGCGGCAGCGGCGTGCCGGAATCGGAGACGTCCTCGATGTCGACGAAAACAGCACCGGGAATATGCTCCGCCTCATATTCGGCGCGGGCGTCGCGGCCCGAGCCGGGAAGGAAGGTCGTCGCGTCGATCACGCGCAGATCGGGTGCGCCCAGCTCGGCTTCCAGCCATTCGGTCGAAACCAGCGAGTCCATGTCAAATACCCTAGCGCTCCGTCAGCCGAAGGTGAAGGCGAACGCCTCGGCGCCGGCGTCGAGGAATTCGATCTCGAAGGTGCGGTCGGCGACCGCCCCCTGCTGGCGGACGAGCTGGTAGAGGCGCTGGGTCGTCACGACCCCCTCGCCGGCAGCGCTCACGTCCATGCCCGACGCCGCGCCGGGGGCCCGTCCGTCGATGGTCACGCGCAAGCGCACCGGGCGGCCGCTCGCGCTGCCGAGGACGAGGTGCAGGTCACGCGCGTGGAAGCGAAAGGCGATCCTCCCGCCGGCGCTGTCCAGGCGCGCGCTCTGCCGGCCCACGGTCCAGGCGCCCGCCAGCGACCATTGGTTGAGCGACAGCGGCGCCGCAGCATAATCGTTGCTGGCGTCGCGCACCTGCCCGCCGGGCGAGGCGAAATTCTCGGCGCGGACGTACCCGATGTAGGTTTCGCGCGAGCCGAGGCTTCCCTGGGCGGCCTGGGCGCCGACTCCCGCCGCCTCGGCCCGCGCTGCGCCTGCGCCCGGCGCGCGGCCGGCTTCGGCCAGGAGTTGGCGGATGACGCGCTCGGACACGTCATATTCCCCCTCGCCGAAATGGTGGTAGCGGACCCGCCCCTCGGCATCGATGAAGTAGTGGGCCGGCCAGAAGCGGTTCTGAAACGCGCGCCACATCCGATAATCGTTGTCGATCGCCACCGGGTAGCGGATGCCGAGGTCGCGAACCGCCCGTTCGACATTGGCGACGTCCCGCTCGAAGGCGAATTCGGGGGCGTGGACTCCGATCACCACCAGCCCGTCGGCGCGGTAGCGTTCGTCCCAGGCGCGGACGTAGGGGATAGAGCGCAGGCAGTTGATGCAGGAATAGGTCCAGAAGTCGATCAGCACGACCTTCCCGCGCAGCCGCTCGCGGGTCAGCGGATCGGAATTCAGCCATTGGGTGATGCCGTCGAGCGAGGGCATCGGTCCCTCGACCGGCAGGGCGAGCGCCCCACCCTGCCCCTCGCGCACGCTGCTGTCGTTGCGCGGCATGTCCATTCCGGCGACGCCCGCCACCCAATGCTCGATCCGCTCGGTCTGCGCGGTGGAGAGCCGGGCGAGATAGGTCGTATTGAGCCCGAGCGCGATCGCCGCCACGCCGGCGAGGACAAGTACGCCCAGCCCCCGCCTCACCCATTCGCCAGCGCCCAGCGAGCGCTTCATCGCCGCGAACACCCGCCCGCCGATCAGCAGCGCCAGCGCCAGCGAGGTGGCGGCGCCGAGCGCATAAGCCAGCAGCAGGAGCGAAGTGCCGGCGCTCGCCCCGTTGAGCGCGGCGATGGTCAGGATGAGCCCGAGGATCGGGCCGGCGCAGGGCGCCCAGAGCAGGCCGGTGGCGACGCCCAGCAGCAGCGAGCTCCCGATCCGTTCCTCGCCCTGGTCCGCCTTGTTCGAAAGCCGCGAACCCAGGCGCACCAAGGGCTGCATCGCACGGTCCGCCAGCCTGGGGAGCAAAAGGGTCAGGCCGAAGAAAGCGAGCAGCACGATCGCCGCCCAGCGGCCGGCCTGGTTGGCCTGCACCGCCCAGCTGCCGCCGACCGCCGCCAAGGTCGCCACTGCGGCGAAGGTCACCGCCATGCCGGCGAGCAGGGGCAGGGAGCTCCGCAGAAACGAGCGGTTCGCCCGCGCGAAGACGAACGGCAGCACCGGCAGGATGCACGGGCTGAGGATGGTCAGGGCGCCGCCCAGATAGGCGACGAGGAAAAGCAGCAAGCGCTATCTCCCGCGGATGAAGGCCCTCACGTCGCGGCTGAGCTTCGCACGATCGTCGTCGCGCACGTACATCATATGGCCGGAGCCGTAATATTCGTAATGGATGCGCTCGCGCGGAATCCCGGTGCGCGACAGCGCATATTCGGCGGCGAAGAAGGGCGTCGCGAAATCGTAATAGCCCTGGCCGACGAAGATCCGCAGCCCGCTATTCTCGCGAAGCGCGCGGCCGATATAGGGCGCGACGTTCATATAGACGTCGCTGTCGCGATCGCCGCCGAGACGCCAGTCCCATGGCCCGACCTGGCCGATGGTGACGTACGAGCGGTCGCTGTGGAAGCCGAGCGTATCGCGCAGGTGCTGGTTGATCGCAGCGGTAAAGCCGCCGTCGATGCCGAAGAAGCTCGGGTCGTTGTCCGGCTCCTCGCCGGCATTATCATAATCGTGGCCGGTGTAGCGGGCGTCGAGCCGGCCGATGGTGAGGCCCCTGTCGCGAAGCAGCTCCTTGTAGAAGCGCGACGGCGTGACGCGCAGGTCAGCCTCCTCGAGAAAGGCTTCGGACAGGCCGGTGAAGCGGGAAAGCTCGCGCCGCACGGTGGCGCGTTCCTCGGCGCCAAGCGCACTCCCCTGCAGCAAGGCGTGCGCATAGGGGCCGATCGCCCAGCGCCGCGCCTCCTCGACGAACGCCTCGACCGAGCTCGCCTGCGCCTTGCCGTGGTAGAGGGCGGCCGCCGCCATCGAGGGCAAGTTGAGGACGTTGGTCATCTCGTTGCCGGGCGTCTCCGCGCCAGCGCCGAAGTCGAGCACGGTGGAGATCAGGATCACGCCGTTCAGGGCAACGTCGTTATAGGCGCCCTCGAGCTGGTTGAGCACGGCGGCGCTGCGCGTCGTGCCGTAGCTTTCGCCGCCCAGATATTTGGGCGAGTTCCACCGGCCGTTGGCGTTGAGCCAGAGCCGGATGAACTGGGCGATCGACTGCGCGTCCTTGGTGACGCCCCAGAAATCGGCGGGCGGCGTGCTGCCCAGCGCATGGCTGAAGCCCGTGCCGACCGGATCGATGAAGACGATGTCGGTGACGTCGAGCAGCGAATCGGGATTGTCGACGATCGGATAAGGCGGCGCGCCGTCGTCAGTGCCGTTCGAGGGGATGGCGACCCGGCGCGGGCCGAATGCGCCCATGTGCAGCCAGACCGAGCCCGAGCCCGGCCCGCCGTTGAACAGGAAGGTGACTGGCCGGTTCGGGTCGCGCGGCTCGCGCACGTAGGAGACCGAGAAGATCGCGGCGCGCGGCGTGCCGTCGTCTGCGCGCAGGAAGGTCTCGCCGGCTGTTGCCGTATAGTTGATCCGCTGTCCGCCGAAGACGCCGCTATGGTGGGTCACCGAGACGATCGGCTCGCGGTCGGCCGGCGGCCCCGCCGGAGGGGCGGGGCTCGGCGCGGGCTGGGCGAGCGCGGCGCCGCCACAGGCCAGCGCGACAGCCAAGAGCAGATGCTTATGTTTGATCATCGATTCCCCCGTTGCACGACCTCGATCACCCCCAGCCGCGCCAATATATCCAGATATTCCGCGACCTCCTGCTGTGGAGCCGCGCCGACCGTCGCGGCCAGCGCGTCGCGAATCTCGCCGACGCTTCGCTGCCCGTCGACCAAATTGAGCGCCTCATAGCCTAACGACGCCCCCTCCCCGTCCGGCTCGCGCGCCAGCAGGCGCGGCCGCGGCAGATGCGCGCGGGCAAGGCGATCGTCGAACCAGCTATAGCCGAAGCCGTTCATCGGCCCCTCGCGCAGCACGCGGCGATAGACCGGTCCGGATGGCGCCGCCGGATCGAGCCGCGGGATGACCCAATCGAGAAAGGCGGGCTCGGCCGCGACCTCGATGCCGAAGCGCGAGAAGGATTCGATCGCCGCCCTCTCCGAGGCGCGATAGGTGCGCCAGAGGGCGGCGATATCGGCTTCGGGAGCGCCGCGGGCCCGCAGCGCGTCGACGCGGCGCTGGGCCTGCGCCGCGCGTTCGATCTCGCCAGCCTGCACCACCGGCAGCATGTCGCCCTGCGCCGTGACATTGGCCAGATACCAGCCCGACGCGGCCGCGATGAAGATCGCGCGGCGCAACTTGGTGGGATCGAGATTGCCGGGCACGTCACGCTGGGTGTGGATGTAGCGGTCGGGCCAGTCGGCGATGTAGAGGACTGGAACGCGCCAGCTCCCCTCGGCCCAGACCTCGTGGTCGCTGCCCTCGTTGAAGCCGCCGATCTCCGCCTGCAGCGCGCGCCGGCTGCCCTGCGGATCGA
>DASQJU010000154.1:0-8982 GCA_035630915.1 Allosphingosinicella sp. | reverse complement strand
GCATGATCAGGGTCTTGCGCGCGGTGAGACCGAGCCGAGTCTCGCTGGCCGTCACGACGGCCACGAAGCGGCCCACGAACACGGTGGTTCGCCCCTCGTCGCGGATCGAGAGCAAAGCGGCGTTGGCGATCGCCTCCGCGTCCGGCCCGGGCACACTTGCCGCCGGCCGGAGGAGCAGGGCGATCAGGCCACCGATCGCCAAGGCGAGCAGCAGCGGGCCGATCAGCAGCGCGAGCTTCAGGCGGCGAGCGTCCATCGCCCCTCCTCCCCGCGCGCGAGCCCCCGGGCCTCCATGTCGATCAGATGCGCGAGCACCGAGCGTCCAGCGGCCGGATAGAGCCGCCGGTCGGTGCCGACATACATCGCCTCGACCATCGCCTCGATCCGCGCCTCGCCCTCGCCGAGCAACTTCAAGATCTGATTCTCGCGCATTCGCCGGTGAACGATCAGCGCGCGGACATGGGCCTGCGGCTTCTCGACGGCCGGGCCGTGGGCGGGCAGATAGATGCGGTCCTCGCGCTTCAGCAGCAGATCGAGGCTCTTCATATAGGCGGCCATGTCGCCGTCGGGCGGCGCGATCACGGTCGTCGACCAGCCCATCACATGGTCGCCGGTGAAGAGGGCGCGGGCGCCCTCGAGCGCGAAGCAAAGGTGGTTGGAGGTGTGGCCGGGCGTGGCGACGGCGCGCAGCGTCCAGCCCTTTCCCTCGATCGTCTCTCCGTCCGCCAGCACACGGTCTGGCCGATAGTCGAAATCGAACGCCGCATCGGCGCGCGGCCCGTCGTCCTCGATCGCCAGCGGCGCGCAGCCAATGATCGGCGCGCCCGTCGCGGACGCCAAAGCGCGACTCGCGGGGCTGTGGTCGCGGTGGGTGTGGGTGCAGAGGATCGCGGCGACCTCCGCACCGCCGATCGCGGCGGTCAGCGCGTCGATATGCTCGGGCGAATCCGGACCCGGATCGATCACCGCGACCGGGCCGTCGCCGACGATATAGGTCTGGGTGCCGGTATAGGTGAACGGCGAAGGATTGGGCGCCAGCACTCGACGCACGCCTGGCGCGGCCTGCTCGACGATTCCGGTGGGCCAATCCTCCATGGCCGGCATGTGGCACTGCCGGCCATGGAAGTGAAGGCGAAGCCTATTGGCCGCGGAGGCGCGCGATCTCGCGGTCGAGGGCGGCGGTGATCCGGGCCTTCTGCTCGGCGCTGAGCTCGCTGTCCTGGGCCAGCCGGTCGCGGGCGTGCTGGAGGTGCTCGGCGCGCTGGCCCGGGTTGGCCCCCTCGCCGCGGGTGCAGACGACGACGCGCGTGCGGTTGTTGGCGTCGCCTTCGCTCACGTCGGAGGCCTGGCCGCCGTCACAATTCTCCAGTTGATGGCCGTCCAGGGCGACTGCCCCGCCCTCGCCGCGGTGCAGCCTGAAAGCGTGCACCTGAGAGTCGCCATGGGCGGCATGATCGCCGGTGCCGCTGCCACCATGCTCCATGATGATGATCCGCCGCTCACGATCGCTTTGCTCGGGATGGTTGCCGGATGTGCTGCCGCCTTGGGCATGATCCGAATGGTCGCCGTCGGCGTGCATGGTACGGATGATAACCCGCTCCTCCCTGCGTTCGCGCGTGGGTGCCGCTTCGCTTTGCTTGGGCGTTTCGGCCTGAGGCGTGGCCTGTTCCGCGGCGAGGCCCGGCGCTCCCAGCGCAAGGCTGATCGCTGCGAGGCTTCCAACCGCCGCCACGCCGCCGAGCAAGCGCAGCCGGCTCGCCTTGTGAGTCTTCATCATCTTCAGTCTCCGTTTGAGTTGATCGGCATGGTTGAGCGGGCAGGTGGCAATCAGGCCGGGCCGGCTCGCGGATTTGATCAGCGCCCGGGCATAATCGAGCCGGGCGCCCGGGCCGGCCGAGGCGGCGACGGCGGCGTCGCAGGCCAGCTCCTGGTCGGCGCGAAAGGCGCGGAAGGCGAGCCAGGCGACCGGGTTGAACCAGTTGGCGGCCAGCACCAGCAGCCCGAGATGGTTCCACCACAGGTCTCCGCGATGGTGATGGATCGCCTCATGGTCGAGCGCGAGCCTTCGCTCGGTGGGCGTGTAGCGCGCGGCGAAATCGAGCGGCACGACGATCCGGCGCTGGAACAGGCCGAGCGCGACCGGGCCTTCCACGGCATCGCTTTCGACCAGCTCCAGCCCGCGATGCATGCCGAGAGAGAGCGCGCCGGCGCCGATCTCGCCGATGAAGCGGCGGTAGGCAATGAACTGCCAGGCGAGCAAGGCGAGCGCGCCGGCGGCCCACAAGGCGACCGCCAGCGAGAGCCACGGGATCGCCGCGCCTTCGGCCGGCAATGGCGCGGCGTCGTTGACCCACACCACCAGCGTCTCGGGCGGTGCGAGCGACGGCATGTCCGGCGCGAACGACGGCATGGGCGGCACGACCAGCCGCAGCGCGGGCAGCAGCCACAAGGCATAAGCGGCGCCGGCGCCGAACCATGCGGCGACCGGGCGGCGCACCGCCAGCACGAGCAGCATGACCAGGCTCGCCCAGCCGAGATTGGCGAAGAAGGTGACGGCGAGGGCCTGGGCGGTCATGATTTGAGCGCCTTCAGCAGCGCCTCGATCTCGGCGATGTCGGCCTCGCTCAGCCGGTCGCGCTCGGCCAGATGCGCGACGAGGGGGGTGATCCGGCCGCCGAACATGCGGTCGATCAGCCGGCCGGATTCCTGCGCGACATAATCGGCCCGAGCGATCGCCGGCCGGTAGAGGTAGCGCCGCCCGTCCTCCTCATGGCGAAGGACGTTCTTGGCGAGCAGCCGGCCGAGCATGGTTTTGACGGTGCGGATGCTCCAGCCGCGTTCGGCGGGCACGCGCTCGGCGACCTCGGCGGCGGTCAGCGGCGCCTCCTTCCAGAGCACCTCCATCACCGCATATTCGGCCTCGCCGATCCGCTCCATCCACGCCTCCCCGTTGATAGACTACAACAGTAGTCGTCCGAGGGCTGAATGCAAGATGAACGGATATGGGGCGATGTCGGCGGGCTTTACAGCGGCGGTGGAGGGTTAATTCCTGTTCACCCTCAAAAACGGCGGATTTCCGCGCTTTCCCAGCCTTGGCACGGAGGATGTAAGGATATCCGCGTCCACATGGTTCCACTCTCAAGGGCGGGCCTGGCGCACTTTCCGGTCGCGCCGCCCGCCCTTTCCTTTGGCCAGGACTCAGGGGCTGCCGGGCAGGCTGTTGTCGTTGCCGAGCTCGGTGATGACGAAGGCGAGGATGCCGAGCGCGGCGATCGCCAATATCCACCCATAGCCACCGCGCAGATCGTTCTGGCCGTGCGCCGGCGCGCCCGCGCGCTGGGCGGCCGGACTGGCTGCAAGGCTGAGCGGCGCGGCGCTCTGGGCGGAGGCGGCGGTGCTGCCGGCAAGCAAAGCGGCCGCGGCGAGTGCGAGCATTGGCTTGGCGATCATGGTCACTCCCTTCGTTGGGCCGTCCTTCAGGCGCGGGCGACCTGCTTCTCGTCGACGAGCTGCTGGAGCTCGCCCGCTTCGTACATTTCCATCATGATGTCCGAACCGCCGACGAATTCGCCCTTCACATAGAGCTGCGGCACGGTCGGCCAATCGGAATATTCCTTGATGCCCTGGCGGATGGCCTGGTCCTGGAGCACGTCGACCGTCTCGAACTTCAGGCCGAGATGATCGAGGATCGCCACCGCGCGGCTGGAGAAGCCGCACTGCGGAAACAGCGCGGTGCCCTTCATGAACAGCACGGTGTCGTTATTCTTTACAATCGCGTCGATGCGCTCGCGAACGTCACTCATGGTCAAACTCCTTGTTCGGGCACGGCGGTGCTGAGCTTCAGCGCGTGCAGCTCGGTCCCCATCCGCCCGCCCAGCGCCTGGTAGACGCGCTGGTGCTGGCGGACGAGCGGCAGGCCGCGGAAGCTCTCGGACACGACCCGGGCCTCATAATGATCGCCATCGCCGGCCAGATCGACGATCTCGACGAGCGCATCGGGGATGCCCTCGCGGATCAGGCTCTCGATCTGATCGGCGGCCATCGGCATCAGCCCTGGGCCTCGACGAAGTGGCGGCGCGCTTCGACCGTCTTGTGATCGAGCGCGGCGCGGATCGCGGCCTCGTCGATTTCGACTCCGGCCGAGGTCAGATCGCCGAGCAGCTTGCGGACCACGTCGTGATCGCCGGCTTCCTCGAAGTCGGAACGGATAACGTCCCTGGCATAAGCATCGGCCTCCGCCTCGGTCAGGCCCATCTTCTTCGCGGCCCATTGGCCGAGCAGCCGGTTGCGGCGCGCGACGATCTTGAACTGCATCTCCTGATCGCGGGCATACATGCTCTCGAATGCCTTCTCGCGGTCGTCGAACTGGGTCATGGTCTTCCTAGCTGCTGGGGGTTCCCGCCTCAGATAGGCCGCGGGCAGGACGGGCGCAACGGCCAGTCACGCGATGTGCACTTCGATTCATCGTCGCCGCCCGGCTTCCCTTTCCGCCGATCAAGCGGCAATCTAGCGCAAGCGTGCGGGGAGAATGCGAATGTTGCCGGACGACGAAAGAAACGACGCCTGGAAACAATATGAAACGCTGGCCGATCTCTATAAATTCTATCTCGACCAGCTGACCAAATTCCATTCATTCTACTTTGCGATTGCCGGCGGCCTCGTCGTGTTCGTGCTGGCCAACCGGCAGGGCGGCACCCCGCTGGTCTTGTTGCTACCGCTGGTCATCAGCCTCGGCGGCATCGCGACCTTCGTTTTCGGCATCCGCAAAAGTCGTGAGCTCACCGACGCGATCAAGGCGGTCGCCCGGCTGCTCGGGATATTGTCCGCGCACACCGAAGTGCTGGAATTTCTCTGCTGGGCCTTTCTCGCGGTCCACCTTCTGATCGCCGCTGGGCTCATTTCACTGCTCGTGCTTCTGGGGCCCGGCATCGCCCTCACTCTTCCCCCCTTGCCGGCCACGCCCGGCTGATCTCCTCCGCGCCGGCGGTCAGTCCATCGTCACCACCAGCTTGCCGACCGCCTGGCGCGCGGCCATGTGGGCGATCGCCTCGCCGCCTTGCGCGAGCGGCCAGTTACGGCTCACCCTCGGCGCGATCTTGCCCTCGTCCCAGAGCCTGAACAAAGTCCGGATATGGGCGGCGTTGGCCGCCGGGTCCCGCGCCGCGAACGCCCCCCAAAAGACGCCGCGCACGTCGCAGCTCTTGAGCAGGGTGAGGTTGAGCGGCAGTTTCGGGATTCCCGCCGGGAAGCCGATGACGAGCAGCCGGCCCTCCCAGGCGATCGCCCTCAGCGCCGCCTCGGTATAGTCGCCGCCAACCGGATCGTAGATCAGGTCGGCGCCCTTCGGCCCCACCGCGTCCTTGAACTGCTGGGCCAGCGCCTTGCTTGCGTCCTTGTCGAACGGTCCGCGCGGATAGACGATCGCCGCATCCGCGCCGGCCTCGCGCGCAACTTCGGCCTTCTCCTCCGACGACACGGCGGCGACGACTCGGGCGCCGAACGCCTTGCCGAGCTCGATCGCCGCGATGCCGACGCCGCCGGCCGCGCCGAGCACGAGCAGGGTCTCGCCCTCCTTGATCCTGCCGCGGTCGAGCAACGCGTGGATCGTCGTCGCATAGGTCAGGATCAGCGCCGACCCCTCCTCGAAGCTGCGCCCCTCGGGCAAAGGCAGCGCGGTCGCGGCGGGAACCGCTACCAGCTCCGCCAGGCCGCCATGGCCGAGCATGGCGATGACGCGGTCGCCAGCGTTCCACCCCGACACATTCTCGCCAACCGCCTCGACGATCCCGGCGATCTCGCCACCCGGCGCGAACGGCCGCTCGGGCCTGAACTGATATTTGTCCTCGATGATCAGCACGTCGGGATAGTTGATCGCGCAGGCCTTGACCCGGACCAGCAGCTGGCCCGAGCCCGCGACGGGATCGTCGACCTCCGCCAGCTCGAGCGTCTCGGGGCCGCCCGGCGCGCGGGAGAGCAGCGCCTTCAACGCGCCGACTCGGGAAAGGCCGGCAGCTTGCCGACGTCCGCCGGCTCGTGCTGGATGATCACCCGGGCGTGGAGGTTGCGCGCCAGCCGGTCGAACCGGTCCATCGAGGCGAGCGTCTCGGCCCGGCTGGTGTTGAACGGCGGCACCCCGCGCCGCGCGACCTGCTCGGTGAAATGGTAGAGGTCGCCGGTCAGCATGACCGGGCCCGAGGCGAGCCGGACGAGCAGGCCGTGATGGCCCGGCGTGTGGCCGGGCAGGTTGAGCATCGTCACGCTGCGGTCGCCGAACACGTCGAGATCGCCGCTGACGCCGGTAGCCTCGCCGCCGCCCGTCAGCCAGCGCGCCAGCGCCTCGCGCGGCGGCCCCGGCTCGGTGCCGCGCAGCGCCGCGAGATCGCCCGCGCCGATCAGCAGCCGCGCCTGCGGAAAGGCTGCGGCCTGGCCTACATGATCGAAATGATAATGGCTGATGCCGATCATCGACACCTGCTCGGGCCGCACGCCGATCTGGCTAAGCTGGTCGACGATGCTCATGCGCATCGAGGCGGTCATCACTGGCGTCGTGTTCGGATGGCCGACCAACGCGGCCGGCAGGCCTGTGTCCCACAGCAGGAAGCGGTCGCCGTTGCGGATCAGATAGCAGCTTGCGACCAGCCGCTTGGGTCCGGCGGGATATTCGGAGGTGTCGGAGAAGAATGCGTTGAAATCGGTGAAATTCACCTCGCCGCAATCGAGCCGCCACATTTCCAGCTGCGGCCGCGGCGCCGGAGCCGCCTGCATGCCCGTCAGCGCCGCCCATCCGAGCGCGACGACCAAAGCCCGTTTCAGCATCCTGCCCTCCTCAAGCCGTCTCCTTGGGTGAGACATAGGAGGGATCGTGGTGGAAGGGCAATTGCTCGCCGCGCGCCAGCGCATCGAGCACGGCCGCGAAATCGGTGCGGCAGCGGAAGCCCATGGCCCGTTCCGCGTGCGAAGGATCGTAGACGCGGTCGATATGAGCCGGCAGCGACCAGCCCCGCTCCGCATAGAGGCGCGCCGCATCCGGAAAATATTTCGCGATCACGCCCGGCGCGTCGTCGATCAGCGCCTCCGCATCCGTGCGCGAAAAGGGCGGCGGGGCCGAGACGATGAACGTGTCGAAAGCGGGCGCCGGCGCCCGCTCGAACGCGGCGAGATGCGCCTCGGCCGCGTCCTCAACGGTGAGGCGGCGATTGAGCAGTTCATTCGCCTTGCGATTCTCGCCGGACAGGTCGCGATGTGTGTCGTCCTCCTCAGGAAAGAAGCGCCCCGTGCGCAGGACAACGATGGCGAGGCCGGTTTCCGCGTGCGCGCGGCGGCACAGGCGCTCCGCCTCCAGCTTGGTCGCGCCATAGACATTGCGCGGCTCGAGCGGGCCGAAATTCTCATCGATCCAGAAGGCGCGCCGCGCGCCGCCCGCCTTCCCGGCGCGCACCTGCTCGGAGATCATCAGCGAGGTTGTCGAGGTGAAGACGAACCGATCGGTGCCCGCTGCCTGGGCCGCGTCCAGCAGGTTGCGTGTACCGGCGACATTGACGGCATGAAAAGCGCTCCCCGGATAGCGAATTATGTCCGGCTTGTGCAGCGCGCCGGCGTGAATCACCGCCTCGATCCCGCGCTCGGCAAAGAGGCGATCCACCAGCGCCTTGTCCGCCACCGAACCGATCAGGTCGGTGTCCACCCCCGCGGCGACGTCGAGGCCGGACACCTCGTGACCCTCGGCGCGCAAGCGCGGCGCCAGGAACCGGCCGAGCCAGCCGGACGATCCGGTCAGAAGGACGCGCATGACCGCGCGTTCAGGCCGCGGCCCGGATCGGCGAGTCGAGCGGCTCGGCGGCGTCGGCAGCGTCGGCCCATTCGGTGCGCCGCCCGAGCCAGGGATTGAGGAACAGGACCGGGAGCTTCAGCACCAACAGCTCGGAATGGATGAAGCCGTCGATCGCCCGTTCCCACCATTTGGGCGGGCGCCGGCCGTGCGCCTTCAGCCAGCCGTCATAGGGCTCCCAATGGCTCGGCTCGTCCTTCTCGATCACCCGAAAGATCTTGATCAGGGTCTTGTCGCGCTTGACGAGGGGATGATCGAGCAGGATCTCGACCATCTTGTAGCCGCGCTTCTCGGTCAGCGAGATCACCCGGCAGAGCCGCTCGAACAAACGGTCGTCGGAGATTACCTTCTCGGTGTCGAGCTCGTCGATGCCGCGGCGGAACATGATCTCGACGAAGCGGTCGATATGGCCGCAGGTCCGGTCGACCGCGAGCGGCATCTTGCCCTGCAGCTCGAACCAGCGCTTGAACATCATGTAGTGCTTGCGCTCGTCGGCGCGGTGCTTCTCGATCGCGGCGATGAAGGCGACGTCGTCGGGCATGCGGCCGCGCACCGCCTCGAGGATACGATCGATGCTCGTATACCCGCGGTGCTCGTTGTAAATGTAGATCGACCCGAGCAGGTCGAGATAGCGGCGCCGAAACCACTCCCTCATTGCGTCTGATCTCCGACCATGGGCGCGCGCCGTCAAGCTCTTTGACGCTTATGTGAAGCGCGAATGCGCCGGACCGTCAGCCTCAGGAGACGTAGCTGGCCGTGGTCTTCGCCGCGACCTCGTCGGCGGTCACGTCCGGGGCGAGCTCGATCAGCTTGAACGGGCTCTGATGGTCGGGCCGCTGGAACACGGCGAGATCGGTAACGATCATGTCGACCACATTCTTGCCGGTCAGCGGCAGCGTGCAGGCCGGAATGAACTTGGGATCGCCGGACTTCGAATTGTGCTCCATCACGACGATGATCTTCTTGACCCCGGCGACCAGGTCCATTGCCCCGCCCATGCCTTTGATCATCTTGCCGGGGATCATCCAGTTGGCGATGTCGCCATTCTCGGCGACCTCCATCGCGCCGAGCACGGTGAGGTCGATATGGCCGCCGCGGATCATCGCGAAGCTGTCGGATGAGGAGAAATAGGACGAGGAGGGAAGCTCGCTGAT
>DASQJU010000153.1:0-5352 GCA_035630915.1 Allosphingosinicella sp. | reverse complement strand
TTCAAGCTCATCGCCGATGCGCAAAAGCACGGTGCGCGGGTCGCGCTCTTTGGCCGCAAGATCAATCAAGCGGAGCAGCCGCTCGCCTTTATCGAATTCCTGCGCCGCATCGTCGAGGGCACGATCAGGTCGCCTGGCTTGATCCGGCCGTCGCGAACCGCGGTGTCGAGCGCCAGCGGCACCGAGGCCGCCGAGGTGTTGGCGTGCTGGTCGACGGTGACGACGACCTTGTCGGGATCGAGGCCTAGCTTCTTGGCGGTGGCATCGAGAATCCGCTTGTTGGCCTGGTGGGGAACGACCCAGTCGACCTCGTCGGCCGTGTGCCCGGCCGCCTCGAGCGTCTCGTTGAGGACCGCGGCGAGGTTCACCACCGCGTGGCGGAACACCTCCTTGCCCTTCATCCGCAGCTTGCCGACCGTGCCGGTGGTGGAAACGCCGCCATCGACGTAGAGGAGGTCGTTGTGGCGGCCGTCGGCATGGAGGCGGGTCGCGAGAATCCCTTCGTCCCCGGCTTCCACGGCCTTGAGCACGACCGCGCCGGCGCCGTCGCCGAACAGGACGCAGGTCGCCCGGTCCTCCCAGTCGAGGATTCGGCTGAACGTCTCCGATCCGATCACCAGCGCGTGATCGGCCATGCCGCCCTTCACCATCGAATCGGCGACCGCCAAAGCGTAGAGGAAGCCGGTGCAGACGGCGGCGACGTCGAAGGCGATGCAGTCGTCGATGCCGAGCGCGGTCTGGACCAGGGTCGCGCTGGCCGGGAAGGTCTGGTCGGGTGTGGCAGTCGCGAGGACGATCAGCCCGATCTGCCGCGGCTCGATTCCTGCGGCGGCGAGCGCCTTGCGCGCCGCCTCGGTCGCCAGAGTCGCGGTGGTTTCGCCGTCGGCGGCGATGTGGCGGGCCTCGATACCGGTGCGCTCGACGATCCACTCGTGGGTGGTGTCGACCCGCTCCGCCAGCTCCTGGTTGGTCACCCGGCGCGGCGGCAGGGCCGATCCGGTACCGACGATCGTCGCGCGCCTCATTTCGCTGCTGCCAGCTCGGCGTTTCGCGCGGAAATGTTGGCGAGGTCCTCGGTGATCTTGCGGGTCAGGTCCTCGCGGACCATCCGCGCCGCGACTCGGATCGCGTTGGCGACGCCGCGATCGGTCGCGCTTCCGTGGCTCTTCACCACCAGCCCGTTGAGGCCGAGGAAGACCGCGCCGTTGTGGTTGTTGGGATCGAGGTGGTGGCGAAGCAATTCGGTCGCCGGGCGCGAGATCAGGAAACCGATCTTCGAGCGCACCGAGGAGGTGAAGGCGCGCTTGAGGAGGTCGGTCACGAACCGCGCCGTGCCCTCGAGCGATTTCAGCGCGATATTGCCCGAAAAGCCGTCGGTGACGATTACGTCGACATCGCCGCGCGACAATTTGTCGCCCTCGATGAAGCCGTCGAAGCGCATGTGGAGGTGGGTCGATCCGCGCAGGATCGCGGCGGCGTCCTTCAATTCGTCGGTGCCCTTCAATTCCTCGGTGCCGATGTTGAGCAGCTGCACCCGCGGCTGCTCGAGGTCGAGCACGACGCGGGCATAGACCGCGCCCATCACCGCGAACTGGACGAGATTGTCCGTATCGCATTCTGGGTTTGCGCCAAGATCGAGCATGACCACGTCGTTCGCGCCCAGCGTCGGCAGCAGAGCGGCGAGCGCCGGGCGGTGGATGCCGGGCATGGTCCTCAGCGCCAGCTTGGCCATCGCCATCAGAGCGCCGGTATTGCCGCCGGAGACGCAGGCATTGGCCTCGCCCTCCTTCACCGCGGCGATGGCGCGGCCCATCGAGGTCGTCTTGGCGCGGCGGATCGCTTGGCTGGGCTTGTCGTCGCCCGAGATGACGTCGGCGCAATGGACGATCTCGGAGACCGCGGCGAGCGCCGGGCGGTTCGCGAGCTCTGCGCGAATCGCCGCTTCGTCGCCGAACAGCAGGAAGGACAGATCGTCGCGTCGCTCATGGGCGAGCGCGGCGCCGGCGATCATCACCGCAGGGCCGGAGTCGCCACCCATCGCGTCGATTGCGATCCGCGGCGTGCTCCCCACTGTCGGCTTCTCCCGTCGTCGGTGACCGGAGCGTCCTACGCTTTCTCAGCGATGAT
Organism: Allosphingosinicella sp.; assembly: GCA_035630915.1. Lineage (GTDB taxonomy): Bacteria > Pseudomonadota > Alphaproteobacteria > Sphingomonadales > Sphingomonadaceae > Allosphingosinicella. Next base: position 3,225 of record DASQJU010000153.1, on the reverse strand, counting down.
TTCACGGCCCTTATAGTGGCCGCAGCTGGCGCAGACGTTGTGCGGCAGCCGGAGTTCGCCGCAATTCGGGCACTCCTGAAATTGCGTCGGCTTCAGCGCGTCGTGGCTGCGGCGCATGTTGCGCTTGGACGGCGATGTTTTTCTCTTGGGGACGGCCATCGTGGCACCTGTTCCAGTTTCTCAAAGTTCGGATCGAACGATCGCAGGGCGCTGGGTCAACGGCCGCCGGGCCGCTGGCCTGCTGGCCTTTGCTCTCGCGTGAAGGGAGCGGCCTATAGCGAAATCGCGCGCGGTTGCAAGCGGGGCGGAGCCGTGCAAACGCTGGGCCGACACGAGGGGAGGCCCCAATGATCCTGCCGATCACGATGACGCTCGCCGGCGCCGCTGCGATCCTCACCATCTGGCTCGCCGCGCGCGTCTCGCGGGTCCGGCGCCAGTTCAAGGTCAGCGTCGGCGACGGCGGCAACGAGGCGCTGCTGAGGCGAATCCGAGCGCACGGCAATTATGTCGAGACGATGCCGCTGACCATCATCCTCGTCGGCCTGATCGAGCTCGCCGGCGGCGACGGGCGGATCCTGTGGGCGGCGGCGATCCTGTTCATCCTCTCGCGAATCCTCCACGCCTTCGGCATGGACGGCGACCACCGGCTGCGCCTCCGCATGATCGGCATGATCGGCAGCACGCTCGTCCTGGTTGGCCTCGCCGGCTGGGCGCTCTCTTTCGCCTACCGCCAGCCGCCCGCCGCGACTGGGGGCGAAGTGATGATCGGCCCCGGCCGCACCGCCTCGCGCTAACCTCAAACCGTCATTGCGAGCGTAGCGAAGCAATCCAGTACTGCCTCTGAGCCCGTTGGATGTGCAGGTGCGGCCTGCCCCGCAGGCCGCAGCCATGTCCGGGGGACATGGCGACCTGCGCATCTTCGTCGCTTCGCTCCTCGCAATGACGAGGAAGGGTCAGGCGCGCGCCAGCACCCGGTCCGCGACGAACGGATTGGTCTGCCGCTCCCGCCCGAAGGTGCTCATCGGGCCGTGGCCGGGGACGAAGGCGGTGTCGTCGCCGAGCGGCCAGAGCCTCCCGGTGATCGCGTCGATCAGGTCCTGGTGGTTGCCCATCGGAAAGTCGGTCCGCCCGATCGAGCCCTGGAACAAGACGTCGCCGACGATCGCCAGCTTCGACGCCGGATGGTGGAAGACGACGTGCCCCGGCGTGTGCCCCGGGCAGTGATAGACGTCGAGCGTGAGGTTCCCCACGGTCACCTGGTCGCCATTGACCAGCCAGCGGTCGCTCTCGAAGCTCTTGCCGGTGATCCCGTAGCTCCGCCCGTCATCCTCGAGCCGCGCGATCCAGAAGCGGTCGTCCTCGTGCGGCCCCTCGATCTTCACGCCCAGCTCGTCGGCAAGGATCTTGGCCGATCCGCAATGGTCGATATGGCCGTGGGTCAGCAGGATCTTCTCGATCGTGACTCCATGCTGCGCCGCAGCCGCCTTGAGCCGGTCGAGATCGCCGCCGGGATCGGTGAAGGCGCCGCGCATCGTCGCCGTGCACCAGATCAGGCAGCAATTCTGCTGCAGCGGCGTGACGGGCACGATCATCGCCTTCATCGGCGGCTGCGGGGGCGCGGAAGCCATGCAGCGCCAATGCCCTTGGCGTCTGATCGTTGCAAGCCGCTCCTCTCCCCTCCCTTTCAAGGGAGGGGCCGGGGGTGGGTGTCGAGCGAAGCGAGACCGAGCGGCGTCGGAACAGAAACGATCCCATCGGCATCGAGCCGATGAGATCGTGACCCACCCCTAACCCCTCCCTTGAAAGGGAGGGGCAAATTGTCTCGACCGTCTGCCCAGATTTCCTCTACCTCCTTCTCATGGAGCTCACCCGCCGCGAAGCGCTTGCCGCCGCCTTCCTGCCGCTCCTCGCCGGCGCGGCCGAGCCGGAATATGACGTCCCCTACGTCCCCACGCCCCCCGCTTTGGTCGAGGCGATGCTCGATCTCGCCGACGTGACCCAGGGCGACTATCTCATCGACCTCGGTTGCGGCGACGGCCGCATCGCCCTCGCCGCCGCGCGGCGCGGCGCCCGAGCGCTCGGCGTCGACATCGACCCGGTCCGGATCGAGAGCGCCAATTTCGCGCTCCAGCTCGCGGGTCTCGCCCCCGGCCAGGTCCGCTTCCGCCGCCAGGACCTGTTCGCCACCCCGATCCGCGAGGCCAATGTCATCGCGCTCTACCTCCTCCCCAGCATCAACCTCGCCTTGCGCCCGCGCCTGCTCACCGAGCTCCGCCCCGGCGCCCGCATCGTCTCGCACGCCTTCGACATGGGCGAGTGGCGCGCCGAGGCCGAGGAGCGCCACGACGGCCGCCGCATCCTGCTGTGGATCGTCCCCGCGGTGGCGGGCGGCAGCTGGGCGCTGACCGAGGCGGACGGCACCCAATGGACGCTCGAGCTCGACCAGCGCTTCCAGGACGTGACGGGGACGATGAGCGGCCAGGGGCGCGCGGTGGAGATCGAGGAGGGGCGGATCCGGGGGACGGGCTTCGCCTTCACCGCGGGGGGACGGCGCTTCGAAGGCCGGATCGAGGACGCGGAGATCGTCGGCGAAGGCTGGCGGGCAGTGAGACTGAGCTGACCCAAACTCCCTCTCCTTTGGGGAGAGAATTGGGGTGAGCGGCTTCGGCCTCCGTTTTTTTTTCCGAAAAGGGGATTTCCTACAACCGCAAATGTTCCATATATGATCCGCTCCTGTTCTTGAAAGGAGCGAGTCGCATGTCCATCCCCATCCCCCGCATCTGCGAGCGCTGCCGCGCCGCGGGCGTCGCCGGCGAAGACCTGTTCGCGCGCTACGCCGCTTTGCTCGATTTCGAGCCCGTGCCGCGCCGCCCGCGCGCCGACGGCTGGGACGCCGAGGTCCAGCGCGCCTTCATCGTCGCGCTCGCCGCCACCGGCTCGCCGCGCCAGGCCGCCGCCGCGGTCGGCAAGGCCCAGTTCGGGGTCGAGCAGCTGAAGAAGGCCAAGGGCAACGAAGGCTTCATGGCCGCTTATGCCCGCGCCCTCGCCGTCCACGAGGAGGAAAAGAGCCGCCGCCTCGCCGAAGGCCTCGCCGCCGTCGCCGCCCCGGCCGCAAGCTGGCAGGCGCCCAAGCCCGCCTGGGCCTGGGCCAAGAGCCGCGCCATGGGCCGCGCGGCGCGCCGCGCGCTCAGGGTGCGCGCGCCGATGAACGACGACGAGGAGGGG
>DASQJU010000152.1:0-2322 GCA_035630915.1 Allosphingosinicella sp. | reverse complement strand
GGCGCGAGCGCCGCGGCCGTGGCCGGCGGTTGCAGCACGCCCCACGGGCCGGGTTCCGTCGCCGGCCCCTCGCGCCAGAGGAAGCCGGCGTCGCGGTCGGCGAACCAGGGAATGCCGTTCTGCTGCCCGCCGGCGAGGCCGGCGACGATGGGGAGCGGGCTGATTTCGTCCGCCAACGGATGATAGCTCCCGACGATTCGCACGCCGCCGAGATGCGGCAGCACCAGCTGCGCGAGCGCCGCCTCCAGCTCCGCCCGCAAGTCCGGCGCCAGGCTTTGCGCGAACGCGCGGCGCCGCCGCAGCCCCTCGGCGCGGAGGTCGCTCTTGCTGGGGGAGGGTGACGGGACCGCCATAGCCGTTTGCCTGGAAAATCCTCTGACGCCTCAACGTCAGGTGGGGACCATATACGTCGGGCCAAGACCCGGGCAGGGACAGTCCCCTAGGATGCTTATGGCTCAGGGATGTTCGCTGAGGCTCGTACAGGGCAGTACCCGTCTGCCCTCATGTAGTGCCTTCAGGCGATCCGCTCAAGGCTGTCGGCCAGCGACTCGATCCGCGAGGCGAGCCGCTCCAGCGCCTGGGCGACCGCGGGGTCGGGTGGCAGCGGCTGCGGATCGGGAATGCCGGCGCCGGCGCGGATGTCCTTGATGTCGTCGGCGATCAGCAGCGCCGCGAACAGCAGCTGACGAGTCTCGGTGAGCCCGCCGAGCGCCGCGGCGGCATCCTTGGCGCGCCGGTCGACCTCGGCGGCGACCGAGCGGAGATGCTCCTCCTCACCGTCGCGGCAGGCGACGCTGTAGCGGCGGCCGGCGACCTCGATGTCGATATTGGCCATCAGCCGGCCTCCGTCTCGAGCAGCCGGTCGATCTGGCCGATCGCCCGCTCGACCTTGTCGCGCAGCGAATGGTGGACGTCGCGCAACTGCCTCAGATCCTCGGAATCGGCCGTCGAGCCGCGAGAGCGGGACGAGGTGGCCTCGATTCGGGCGAGCGCGGCTTCAATGCGCTGAATGGCGGCCAGGGCGCGTTCGTCGGACATCGCCTCAAGGCATAGCATGACTGCCGCCTGCGGCAAGCCGCCAAGGTTGACGGCCACGCCCCCGCCGATAAAGGAACCGCAGCGCCGCCGCGCGCGTCCGCCCGCCCGGATTTTCACCGCAGGAGCCCCATGGCCATCGAGACCCGAACGCTCGCCAACGCGATCCGCGCTCTTGCGATGGATGCGGTCGAGGCCGCCAATAGCGGTCACCCGGGGATGCCGATGGGCATGGCCGACGCCGCGACCGTGCTGTGGACCGAATATCTGCGACATGATCCCGCCGATCCCAGCTGGCCCGACCGCGACCGCTTCGTGCTTTCCGCGGGACACGGTTCGATGCTGCTCTACGCCTTGCTCCACCTGACCGGCTATGAGCGGCCGACGATCGACGACATCAAGGGCTTCCGCAAGCTCGGCAGCCCGTGCGCCGGACACCCGGAGAATTTCCTGCTCGACGGAGTCGAGGCGACCACCGGTCCGCTGGGGCAGGGGCTGGCGATGGCCGTGGGCATGGCGATCGCTGAGCGCCACCTGAACGCGGAATATGGCGACGATCTCGTCGATCACCGAACCTGGGTGATCGCCGGCGACGGCTGCCTGATGGAGGGCGTCAACCACGAGGCGTCGGGCCTCGCGGGGCATCTCGGCCTCGGGCGCCTCAACGTCCTGTGGGACGACAACCGGATCACCATCGACGGCGCGACGGATCTGTCGACCTCTGAGGACGTCGAGGCGCGCTATGCAGCCTATGGCTGGCACGTCGCGCGCTGCGACGGGCTCGATGCGGCCGACGTGCGCCGGGCGATCGAAGAGGCGCTGGCCGACCCGCGGCCTTCGCTGGTCGCCTGCAGGACGATCATCGGCTTCGGCGCGCCCAACAAGCAGGGCACCGCCGCGACCCACGGTGTGGCGCTCGGTGCCGACGAGGTGGCCGCGGCGCGCACTGAGCTTGGCTGGGACTATCCGCCGTTCGATTTGCCGTCCGATCTGCTTGCGACGTGGCGGGCGCTCGGCGCGCGCGGCAAGGAGGCCCATGGCGCTTGGAACGAGCGCCTCGCGGCCAACGACAAGGCGCGGGACTTCAGCCGCCGCATGGCCGGCGAGCTTCCGGACGAATTCTCGCTGGATGACTATATCGGCGGTTTGATCGCCAACCCGCAGAAGGTCGCCACGCGCAAGGCCTCCGAAATGGCGCTCGGCGCGATCAATGCGCAACTGCCCGAGACGATCGGCGGCTCGGCCGATCTGACCGGTTCGAACAACACCAAAACAAAAGACCAGAAC
>DASQJU010000151.1:0-8029 GCA_035630915.1 Allosphingosinicella sp. | reverse complement strand
CGAGGACCGCGAGAATGAAGGCGATCTCGTCATCCCCGCGCAGATGGCGACGCCCGACGCGATCAACTTCATGGCCAAGCACGGCCGCGGCCTGATCTGCCTCGCGCTGACCCGCGAGCGCGTCGAATCGCTCGCGCTCTCGCCGATGAGCCGGACCAACGGCACCCAGCTCGGCACCGCCTTCACCACCTCGATCGAGGCGCGCGACGGAGTCACCACCGGCATTTCCGCCGCAGACCGGGCGCGGACGATCTCGGTGGCGATCGACGCCGCGAAGGGCGCCGAGGACATCGTGTCGCCCGGCCACGTCTTTCCCCTGATCGCGCGCGACGGCGGCGTGCTGGTCCGCGCCGGCCATACCGAGGCGGCGGTCGACGTCGCGCGGCTGGCCGGGCTCAACCCTTCGGGCGTGATCTGCGAGATCATGTCCGACGACGGTTCGATGGAGAGGATGGACGGCCTCTTCGCCTTCGCCCAGCGCCACGGCCTGCGCATCGGCACGATCCGTGACCTGATCGCCTATCGCCTGCGCAAGGACCGGATCGTCGAGCAGACCGCCGAGGCACGCTTCGAAAGCCGCTGGGGCGGGACGTGGACCGCGCGGACGTTCCTCAACAAGGTCTCGGGCGTCGAGCAGATCGCTTTGGTCAAAGGCCATGTCGATCCGGGCAAGCCGACGCTGGTGCGGATGCACGCGCTCTCGATCCTCTCCGACGCCTTCGCCGAGGAAGGCGCCCGCGGCGGCCTGCTCGAAGGGGCGATGAAGGCGATCGCCGCGGAAGGCGCCGGCGTGATCGTGGTCATCAACCGGCCGCTGCCCGGCGCAATGACCGAGGCGCTCAAGGTCCGGGCGGGCGCGCGGGCGCCTGCCGACAATGCCGAGCTGCGCGATTACGGCGTCGGCGCGCAGATCCTCGCCGAGCTGGGCGTGCACGACATGATCCTCCTGACGAACAGCCACCACACGCCGGTGGCGCTGGGCGGCTACGGCCTCGCCATCGTCGGCGAGCGCCCGATCGCGATGGAGGACTGAGCATGGCGCGGATCCTGATCGTCGAGGCGCGCTTCTACGCGCACCTCAATGACCTGCTGCTCGAAGGCGCGAAGGCGGCGCTTGCCGGCCACGAGATCGATGTCGTGACCGTCCCCGGCGCGTTGGAAGTGCCCGGCGCGATCGCGCTGGCGTCCGAGGGCTCGGGCTATGACGCCTATGTCGCGCTCGGCGTCGTGATCCGCGGCGAGACCTATCATTTCGAGATCGTCGCCGGGGAGAGCGCGCGGGCGCTGATGGCTCTGACCCTTGACGGCCTCGCCATCGGCAATGGCATCCTCACCGTCGAGAACGAGGCGCAGGCGCTGGTCCGCGCCCGGCCCGACGACAAGGACAAGGGCGGCGAGGCGGCCAAGGCGGCGCTCGCCATGCTCGCGCTGAAGGACCGGTTCGCCTAGGCCGCTTCGGCCCCCAGCCGCGGATAGTCGGTATAGCCCTCCGCGCCCTGGCTGTACCAGGTCGCCATGACGTCATCGTTGAGCGGGGCGTCCGCGCGGAGCCGCTCGACCAGATCGGGATTGGCGAGGAAGGTGCGGCCGAAGGTGATCGCGTCCGCCTCGCCCGCGTCGAGCGCGGCCTGGGCGCGATCAAGCCGGTAATCCGAGTTGAGCACCAGTGGGCCATCGAACGCCTTACGGATGTGCGGGTGGACCGGATCGACCTCGGCCTTCCCGAACGTGCCGCCCGGCCCCGGCTCGCGCAGCTCGAGGAAGGCGATGCCGATCTCCGACAAAGCGGCGGCGGCGGCCGGAAACAGGCTGTAGGGATCGGAATCGTTCACGCCCTGCGAATCGCCGTTCGGGGACAGCCGCACCGCGGTCCGGCCGGCGCCGACCGTATCGGCGACCGCGTGCGCGACCTGGCGTAGCAGCCGGATGCGGTTTTCGACCGGGCCGCCATAATCATCGTCGCGCAGATTCGCGCCGTCGCGCAGGAATTGATCGATCAGATAGCCGTTGGCGGCGTGGATCTGGACGCCGTCGAAGCCGGCGCGCATGGCGTTGGCGGCGGCGCGCTCATAGTCGCCGAGCAGATCGGGGATCTCGTCGAGCCGCAGCGCGCGCGCCTCGGCATAAGGCTGGCGCCCGTCATAGGTGTGCGCCTTGTAGGGCGCGGTCGTCGCCGAGGACGAGACCGGCTGGCCGCCGCCCAGGAAGCTCGGATGGACGACGCGGCCCATGTGCCAGAGCTGGGCAAAGATGCGCCCGCCCGCCTCGTGTACGCCGGCGACGACCGGCTTCCACCCCTCGACCTGTTCTTCGGTCCACAGGCCCGGCGCATAGGGCCAGCCGAGCCCCTCGCGGCTGATCCCGGTCGCCTCGGTGATGATCAGGCCGGCGCCGGCGCGCTGCGCGTAATAGGTCCGCATCAATTCGGTCGGGACGTGCTCGCGGGTGGCGCGGCCGCGGGTCAGCGGCGCCATCAGCACCCGGTTGGGCGCCTCGATGGCGCCGAGCTTGATCGGATCGAACAGCGAGGGCATGGCGGACTTTCCGGAAAATGCTGCAGTGCGGAAGGATATAAGGGTTGCAAAACGAGATGCACAACCCTTCGCACCGGCTCGCCTTTCCGGCGCTGATCCTCGCCAACCTCGTGCTTGCGGCGGGACCGTGGATGGTGCGGCTGGCCGACGTCGGGCCGGTCTCGGCCGGCTTCTGGCGGCTCGCTCTGGCGCTGCCGTTCCTCGCCTTCATCGCCCTGCGCCAGCATCGCGGGCAGCCGGCGCCGGGCTGGTGGCTGCTCGCCCTGGTCGCGCTCGGCGGCGTCTTTTTCGCGGCCGACCTCGCAGCCTGGCACGCCGGGATCCTTCGGACCAAGCTCGCCAACGCGACCCTGTTCGGCAATTTCGCGAGCTTCCTTTTCACGATCTACGGCTTCGTTCTGCTGCGGAGCGCCCCGCGGCCGATGCAGCTGATCGCGCTCGCTCTGGCGGGAATCGGCACGGTGCTGCTGATCGGCAACAGCTACGAAGTGTCTCGCGCGCATTTCGCCGGCGATCTGCTCGCTCTGCTCGCGGGCCTGTTCTACGCCTTCTACCTGATCGCCGTGGACCGGGCGCGCAAAGCCATGAAGCCCTGGCCGGTGCTGGCGGTGGCGACCGCCGGCGGGACGCTGCCGATCCTCCTCTTCGCCATGGCGATCGGCGAACAGATCGTTCCGCACGACTGGACGCCGGTTATCCTGCTTTCGATCAGCAGCCAGCTCGTCGGGCAGGGGCTGCTGGTCTACGCAATGGGGCACGTCTCGCCGGTCGTCACCGGCCTGTGCTTCCTGATCCAGCCGATCGCCTCGGCCGCGATCGGCTGGGTCGCGTTCGGGGAGCGCCTCTCCGCCGGGGACTGGATGGGCGCGCTGCTGATCTGCGCGGCGCTGGTGCTGATCCGTGTGCCCGAGCGCAAGCTTGCAACCTCCGCCGCCGAGGCTCATTGAGCCGGTGATGATCCAGCCGATGGACATGAACCTCGACGAGCTGCGCGCCGAGCTGGCGCCGCGCATCCCGGCGCATGCGGCGTTCGACGGCTGGGGCGAGGCGGCGATCGCGATGGCTGCGGGCGAACTGGGAGTCCCCGCCGACCGCGCCCGGCTGGCCTTTCCGGGCGGGGCGACCGAGATGATCGACGCCTGGTTCGATTGGCTCGACAAGGCCATGCTGCTCGCCTTCCCGCCCGAGCGGATCGCGGAAATGAAGATCCGCGCGCGGATTCGCGACCTCGTCCTGTTCCGGCTCGAGGCGATGGCGCCGCAGCGCGAGGCGCTGAGGCGCGCGCTTTCGATCCTGGCCATGCCGCAGAATGCGCCGACGGGCGCGAAGCTCGCCTGGCGCAGCGCCGACCGCCTCTGGCGCGTGGCCGGCGACAACGCGACCGACTTCAACCATTATTCGAAGCGCGTCATCCTGCTCGGCGTCTACGGCGCGACCAGCCTCGTTTTCCTCGACGACGACAGCGAGGATCTCGCCCAGACTCGGGCCTTCCTCGATCGCCGGATCGACGAGGTGATGCGCTTCGAGAAGGCCAAGGCCGGATGGCGCGGGACCAAGCAGCGCCTGCCGAGCCTCAGCCGCTTTCTGGGGCGGCTGCGCTACCCCGCCATCTGACGCTATTGATAATCAATCGCAGCGCGGTTAGGCCAAACCATGCCTAGCCGCCTTGTCGGCCTGCTTTTCGCGGCCCTTCTCACCTTTCTGCCCTCCTCCGCCTTCGCTCAGCGCGAGGGCGCACAGGTGGCGTGGCGGCTGCTCGATTATATGGCGGTCGATTATTCGGGCGCGGTCGGGCCCGACGGCCGCGTGGTGAGCGCCGCGGAATATGCCGAGATGGTCGAATTCTCCGCCAACGTCACCCAGCGCATCGCCGCCTTGCCGGCACGGCCGCAGCGCGCGGCCCTGGCCGCTGAGGCGCAGGCGGTGCAGGCGGCCGTCGCGCGCAAGGCGCCGCCCGCCGAGGTGCAGCGGCTGGCGCACGCTCTGGGCGCACACCTGCTCGCCGTCTACCCGGTGCCGCGCGCGCCATCGGCGACGCCCGATCCTGCCAGGGGCGCGGCGCTCTATGCCCAGAATTGTGCGTCCTGCCATGGCGCGACTGGCGGGGCCGATACGCCGATGGCCCGCCAGCTCGATCCGCCGCCCGTCGCCTTCGCCAATCGCGCCCGGGCGCGCGAACGCAGCACTTTCGCGCTCTACCAGGTGATCGACCAGGGCCTCGAAGGCACGGCGATGCAGAGCTTCGCGCAGTTGCCCGAGCAGGACCGCTGGGCGCTCGCTTTCCACGCCGGGCGCCTCGCTTATCCCGACGCGCTGGCCGCCGCGGGCCGCCGCTATTGGGAGGCCGAGCCGGCGCTGCGCGCGCGCATTCCCAATCTCGAGGCGCTGGTGTCGATCACGCCGGCCGCGCTGGCGGCGGAGTTCGGCGAGGACAAAGCGAGCGCGGTCATCGCCTACCTGCGCGCGCATCCGGAGGCGCTCGACACGCTCGAGGGCGCGGGCACGCTCGCCATCGCCCGCGAATTGCTGGGCCAGAGCCTGACCGCCTATCGAAGCGGCGACCGCGCGCGCGCCGGAGAGCTGGCGCTGGCCGCCTATCTCGACGGCTTCGAGCCGGTCGAGGCCGTGCTGAACGCCCGCGACGGCGGGCTGGTCGCCGAGGTGGAGCGCGAGATGGGCGGCCTGCGCGCCGCGATCGGCCGCGGCGCTCCGCCGAGCGAGGTCGAGGCCTCGGCCCAGCGGCTGCAGGCCCTGTTCTCCCGCGCCGAGCGGGCGCTCGCCCCCGAGGCCGGAAGCGCCGTCTCCACCTTCCTCGGCGCCCTCGCCATCCTGCTGCGCGAAGGGCTGGAGGCGCTGCTGATCGTGGTGGCCATGATCGGCTTCCTGAGGAAAGCCGAGCGGCGCGACATGCTACGCTGGGTCCATGGCGGCTGGATCGTCGCGCTCGCCGCCGGCGTCGCCACCTGGTGGGCCGCGAGCAACCTCATCACCATCAGCGGCGCGTGGCGCGAGCTGACCGAAGGCTTCGGCTCGCTGCTCGCCGCCGCGATCCTGCTCTTCGTTGGCGTCTGGATGCACGGCAAGGCGCAGGCCGGCGCGTGGCAGGCCTATGTCCGCGACAAGCTCGACAAGGCGCTCTCCCGCGGCTCGGCCTGGTTCCTGTTCTTCCTCGCCTTCATCGCCGTCTATCGCGAGGTCTTCGAGACGATCATCTTCTTCGCCGCGATGGGCGGAGAGGGCAATGGAGCGCCGCTCGCGGTCGGCGTCCTGGTCGGGGCGCTGCTGCTCGGGTTGATCGCCTGGGCGATGCTGCGGCTCAGCGCCAGGCTGCCGATCGCCAAGTTCTTCGCTTATTCCGCTGCGCTGATTGCCGTGCTGGCAGTGGTGCTGGCCGGCAAGGGCGTCGCGGCGCTGCAGGAGGCCGGGATGTTCGGCGTGACGCCGCTCGCCGGCTGGCCGCGCAGCCCGATGCTCGGCGTCTTCCCGACGCTGGAATCGATGCTCGCACAGGGCGCGATGATCCTGCTCTTGGCCGGCGGCTTTCTCTACGCGCACCGCAAGGCCGCGGCCGCCTGAATCCGTTGCACGCGCGCGCCGGCTTGGCCTATGCCGGGCCGACGATTCTTCCGGAGGATAAGATGGCGGGCGTGAACAAGGTGATCCTGGTCGGCAATCTCGGCGACGACCCCGAGGTCAGGAGCCTCAACAATGGCGGCGAGGTGGTGAACATGCGCGTCGCCACGTCGGAGAGCTGGAAGGACCGGGACGGGCAACGCCAAGAGCGAACCGAATGGCACCGCGTGGTGATCTTCAACGAGAATCTCGGCAAGGTCGCCAAATCCTATTTGAAGAAGGGCTCGAAGGTATACCTCGAGGGCCAGATCCAGACGCGCAAGTGGCAGGACCAATCGGGCCAGGACCGCTATTCGACCGAAATCGTCCTCCAGCGCTTCCGCGGCGAGCTGGTCCTGCTCGATTCGCGCGGTGGCGGTGGTGGTGGCGGCGGCTTTGCCGGTGGAGACGACTTTGGCGATTCCGGCGGCAATGATTTCGGCGCGGCCCCGCGCCAGTCCCGCCCGGCGCCCGCGTTCGACAGCGACCTCGACGACGACGTGCCGTTCTAGGGGTTGAGCTTGTCCCGCAGCCCCGCAAGCGCGGAAAAGGGACCAGCCTCCTCCTCGCTCTTCACCCCGGCGGCCTTGAGCGCCTCCTCGGCGCCGGGGGCGCGGGGATAGGGGTCGAGGTTGAGCAGCAGGGTTTCGGCGACCGCCTCGCCGACGTCGATGGAGGAGCCGTCGTGGAAGACGACGTCCATCTCGCCATCGTCGAGCTCGACCTCCTCCTGGCCCCCGGCCGCTTGGGGCTCAGGGCGGAAGACGATCGCGAACGGCTCCTCGAGCGCCGCCTCGAGCGGAACGTCGGTGGCGACGCAGAACTGGGTCACAGCGGCCGAGAGGGCGCCGGTCATCGCCACCTCCTCGTCGCGGACGCTGAGCGCGAACTCGGCGGAGAGCCGGTCGATCGCGACCAGCCCGAAGCGGCGGGCCAGCGCCTCCCGCTCGCCCGCATCGGCCTCGATCGCCATCCGCCGCTCGCCTTCGCCGAGCGTATCGATCCGGACCGGGCGGCTAAACTCGGGCGCACTCACGGCAGGTCTCCGGCGAGCAAGCTGTCCAGCTCCGCCCCCCCAAGCGTATCGGCGAAGGCCCGCAGGCGCCCCGACACCAGATCGACCGCTTCCTCCGAGGGCGCCGCGTCGTGAAAGACGTTGCGGCGCACCGCCTCCGCGAACTCGCCGCCGGCGACGGCGCGGAAGGCGGTGAGCCGGCCGCCGAGCGCGCTCATCATCCGCCCGACATGCTTGCCGACGACATAATCGCCGATGCCGATCTGGCGCAAAGTCGCGTCCATGTCGTCGATGAAGATCTCGGTGAGCAGGACCGAGGGGCGCTTGCCGGTCTCGCCGAGCGATTCGAGGCGCAGCAGGACGAGCGCGGTGACGGCCGCGACCATGTCGAAGCGGCCGTCGAGCGTGTCGGGCACAGCGCCCTCGCGATACCAGAAGGGATCGCGGCCGCGCGCGACGATGGCGGCGTACAGCGGCGCCAGCGCGGCGCGCTGCTTCTTCTCGCCGAAAATGTGCCTGAGGAAGGACAATCGCGCCTCGTTTTATCGCGCGGCTTGCGCGCGTTGGGCGATGTTCATATTGGAATGGCTAGTCAAGCCCGCACGCCCTTCACGCAAGCGGCGGCGGGCGATCAGGAGATGGAATTCAAATGACCTTCCCTCGTGGCTCGCGCGCCCTCGCCGCGGTCGCCTTCGCCGCGGCCCTGCTCGGCGGCTGCACGCGCGTGGTCGACCATCAGGGCTATATCGTCGACGATCCGCTGATCGCCGCGATCCAGCCCGGCATCGACAACCGCGAATCGGTCCAGGGCACGCTCGGGCGGCCGACCTTCACCGGCCAGTTCGATCAGAACGACTGGTATTACGTC
>DASQJU010000150.1:0-4135 GCA_035630915.1 Allosphingosinicella sp. | reverse complement strand
CGGCTTCCCGCTCGGCGCCTGCCTCGCCACCGCCGAAGCCGCCAAGGGCATGGTCGCCGGCACCCACGGCTCGACCTTCGGCGGCAACCCGCTGGCGATGGCGGCGGCCGGCGCGCTGCTCGACGTGGTGCTGGCCGACGGCTTCCTCGCGCGCGTGCGTCACACCTCCCTGATGCTCAAGCAGAAGCTCGCGGAGATCAGGGATCGCTATCCCGCGGTGATCGCCGAGGTGCGCGGGGAGGGGCTTCTGGTCGGCCTGCGCGCGGTGGTGCCCAGCGCCCAGCTGGTCGACGAGTTGCGGGCGGAAAAGATGATCACGGTCGCGGCCGGGGACAACGTGGTCCGGCTGCTGCCGCCGCTGATCGTGAGCGAGGAGGAGGTGGCCGAGGCGGTGCGGCGCATCGAGCGCGCCTGCGCCCGCATAGCGCAGGCGCAGACGGGACCGCAACGGCAGGGAGCGGCCGGATGAGCACCAACGGCACCCGCCATTTTCTCGACCTGATCGATATCCCCGCGCAGGAGCTGCGCTCGATGATCGACGCCAGCCGCGCCATGAAGGAGCGGCGCAACAGCCGCCGCGGCGCGCCCGAGGGCAAGCCGCTCGAGGGCAAGACCCTCGCCATGATCTTCGACAAGCCCTCGACCCGCACGCGGGTCTCGTTCGACGTCGCCATGCGCCAGCTCGGCGGCGAAGCCATCATGCTGACCGGCCAGGAGATGCAGCTCGGGCGGGGCGAGACCATCGCCGACACGGCGCGGGTGCTCCCGCGCCGCGCCTTCATGGCGCGGCTGGCGTCGATCATCGAGCGCAGCTCCTGCGGGGGAATATCGATCAGGTCGAGAAAGTGGCGGGTGCCGTTGGTGCTCATCCGGCCGCTCCCTGCCGTTGCGGCGCCTGCAGCGCCGATGCGATCCGGGCGCAGGCGCGGTCGATGCGCCGCACCGCCTCGGCCACCTCGTCCTCGCTCACGATCAGCGGCGGGAGGAGCCGCACCACATTATCCCCGGCCGCGACCGTGATCATCTTTTCCGCCCGCAACTCGTCGACCAGTTGCGAACTCGGCACCACCGCGCGCAGCCCGACCAGCAGTCCCTCGCCGCGCACCTCGGCGATGACAGCCGGATGGCGGTCCCTGATCTCCGCGAGCTTCTGCTTGAGAATGAGCGCGGTGCGGCGTACGCGCTCGAGGAAGCCGTCGGCCAGCACCACGTCGAGCAGCGCGCCGGCCGCCGCCATCGCCAACGGGTTGCCGCCGAAGGTGGAGCCGTGGGTGCCCGCGACCATGCCCTTGGCGGCCTCGGCGGTGGCGAGGCAGGCGCCGAGCGGGAACCCGCCGCCCAAGGCCTTGGCCAGCGCCATGATGTCCGGGCTCACGCCCGACTGCTCGTAGGCGAACAGCTGCCCGCTGCGCCCGACCCCGGTCTGCACCTCGTCGAACACCAGGAGGAGGCCATGCTCGTCGCACAGCCGCCGCAGCGCGCGCAGGAATTCGGGCGGCACCACCCGCACCCCGCCCTCGCCCATGATCGGCTCGATCAGGATGGCGGCGGTCTCAGGCCCGATGGCGCGCTTGGTGGCTTCGAGATCGGCAAACGGCACCTGGTCGAAGCCTTCGACCACCGGCCCGAAGCCTTCGAGATATTTCTTCTGGCCGCCGGCGGCCAAGGTGGCGAGCGTGCGGCCGTGAAAGGCGCCCTCGAACGTAATGATGCGATAGCGCTCCGGCTTGCCGCTCACCGCCTGATATTTGCGCGCCATCTTGATCGCGCATTCCATCGCCTCAGCGCCGGAATTGGCGAAGAACACCACGTCGGCGAAGCTCGCCGCGCACAGCCGCCCGGCCAGCCGCTCGGCCTCGGGGATGCGGTAGAGATTGGAAACGTGCCAGAGCTTCCTGGCCTGCTCGGTGACCGCCTCCACCAGATGCGGGTGGGCGTGGCCGAGCGCATTGACCGCCACCCCCGAGGTGAAATCGAGGTAGCGCTCGCCGTCGGTGGCGATCAGCCACGCGCCCTCGCCGCGCTCGAACGCGAGATCGACGCGTGCGTAGACCGGCAATAGGTGCGATGCGTGAGCGCTGTTCGGCGACACCGGGACGATCCGTTTCAAATGAAATGTGCCGCCTCTCCGGGCGGCACGGGCTGGTATTTTATTGCGGCGACGTCGACTGTCAACATGATCCGGGGCGCCGGGGTGGCGCCTTGCCCGCGCCGGGCGGCCCGGCACCCAAGCAGATAAGTGTGGATGCAGGGCCCGGCAGTGGATGAACATGTGGACGCCGGTACCTCGGACTCTTGCGCCTGACTCTCGCCATATTGTAGCCTTTCGATCAGCAGGTACGACATATCGTGCGGCGGACAGGTCACTAGCGTACATCGTGGTGGCGGCAGGCGTCGGGGGCAAAGCGTCGGTGCCCCGGCCACAGGTGGACTCTGTCCGGATTTCTCCGCGCCGACTGGCGAGGGATTTGAGGCCATGACTTGGACTGATGAACGCGTCGAGACGCTCAAGCGGCTGTGGACCGACGGGCTGTCGGCCAGCCAGATCGCCGCCGAGCTGGGCGGCATCACCCGCAATGCCGTGATCGGCAAGGTGCACCGGCTCGGGCTTTCGGGCCGCGCCAAATCGCCCTCCTCAGCGGCGCCGCGGCCGCGCAAGGCGCGTCCGCACCAGCACATGATGCGGGTCTCGCGCCCGGCCGTCCGCGGCAACACCGCGCTTGCCCATGCCTATGACCTCGACGCCCAGGCGGAGCCGGAACTCGTCGACAACGTGGTTCCCATGGGTCAGCGCCGGACCTTGCTCGAATTGACCGAGGAAACCTGCCGCTGGCCGATCGGCGATCCCGGCCAGGCCGACTTCTTCTTCTGCGGCGGGCGGACGATCACCACCCTGCCCTATTGCGCCTTTCACTCGCGCGTCGCCTACCAGCCGCCCAATATGCGCCGCGACCGGCGGCCGTTCCGGGGGTAAATCCAGCGCGCTTGATTGCCGATCTCGGGCAGGCCCGAGATCGGTGTCTCGCTCCGCTCGCCCGGGCACGAGGGTAAGCGGTCAAGCCACCTTGCCGAAGCGGTCGTCGAGGGCGTAGCCGGCGCCGCGCACGGTCCGGATCGGATCGGTCTCGTGGCCGCGGTTGAGCGCCTTGCGCAGGCGGCCGACATGGACGTCGACGGTGCGCTCGTCGATGTAGATCTCGCTGCCCCACACGCCGTCGAGCAGCTGCTCGCGCGAGAACACGCGGCCCGGCCGCTCCATCAGGAATTCGAGCAGACGATACTCGGTCGGCCCCAGATCGATCGGGCGGCCGCTGCGCGAGACCCGTTTCTTCTCGCGGTCCACTTCGAGATCGCCGAATGACAGCACGTCGGCGAGCCGCTCGGGCAGCGCGCGGCGCAGCAGCGCCCGCACGCGCGCGCTCAGCTCCGGCACCGAAAACGGCTTGACGATGTAGTCGTCGGCGCCGGTCGCCAGCCCGCGCACGCGCTCGCTCTCCTCGCCGCGCGCGGTCAGCATGATGATCGGCAATTGCTTGGTCTCGGGCCGCGCCCGCAGCCGGCGGCAGAGCTCGATGCCGGACAGCCCCGGCAGCATCCAGTCGAGGATCACGAGGTCGGGCGCGCGCTCCTTGAGCAGCAGGTCGGCTTCGTCGCCGCGCGGGACCGTCTCGACCCCGTAGCCCTCCGCTTCGAGGTTGTAACGCAGGAGGAGCGTCAGCGCCTCCTCGTCCTCCACGATCAGGATGTTGGCCTTCATCAGCTCAGCGTCCCTTTGTCATTTCTCCGCAATCATTTCTCCACGGCCAGCGTTGCAAAGCTGGTGGTGTCGCCCTTCGGCCGCTGGTCGGCGATGGCGTGGCCTTCGATCATGTAATAGACGGTCTCGGCGATATTGGTGGCGTGATCGCCCATGCGCTCGATGTTCTTGGCGCAGAACATCAGGTGGATGCAGAAGGTGATGTTGCGCGGATCTTCCATCATGTAGGTCAAGAGCTCGCGAAACAGCGAGGTGCACATGGCGTCGATCTCCTCGTCGCCGTTCCACACCACCATCGCCTTCTTGAGATCGTGCCCGGCATAGCTGTCGAGCACCTCCTTGAGCTGCGTGAGAACCAGCGCGCCCATATGCTCGACG
>DASQJU010000149.1:0-7569 GCA_035630915.1 Allosphingosinicella sp. | reverse complement strand
ACTCGATCTCGCTCTGGTGCGCGCGCGTTATCGGCAGGGCGGCGCAGTGGAAGCGATTGACCGCATCGACAGCCTGATCAATGAATCAAAATTCCATCATCAGCCGACGGAACTGCAACGCGAAGCGCGCGAACTGGCGGGAATCTGGGTGTTCTGAAGCCAGGTGCCGTTGGCGTAGCGATTGAAGTCGTCGCCCGCCTTGACGCTCGTGTCGCGCGCCGAAAGGTCGATGCCCCACGGCGCGTAGCGGGCCGCGCGGGCCGGCGTGGCGGGCGCCGCATGCTGCGCCACAACGGGCGCCGCCGTGGCGAGAAGAAGCGCCGAGACCAGCGCGAAACGACTGCGATTCATGAATGATCCTCCCCGGTGCGGCACAGCGCTTGAGGCGCCCGCCGCGTGCAAGATGTCCCCAGGCTGCCGTTCCGTCTCAACGCGCGCTTGGCAAGCCCCTTTTCGACGAAGCGCACGATCGCATCCAGGCAATTGCAAAAAGAAAGGGGCCGGTTTCCCGGCCCCTCTCGGCAACGAAGCCATTCGGCGCGATTACCAGATGTGGACGCGCTCCTCGGGCGGCAGATAGAGCCGGTCGCCCGGGTGGATGTCGAACGCCGCGTACCAGGCGTCGACGTTGCGCACGACGCCGTTGACCCGGAATTCGGGCGGGCTGTGCGGGTCGGTCAGCACCTGCTGGCGCAGCGCGCCCTCGCGGATGTTGTTGCGCCACGCCTGGGCGAAGGCGAGGAAGAAGCGCTGATCGCCGGTCAGGCCGTCGATCCTTCGGGGCTCGCCGTGGCGGGCGATGTAGCGGCGATAGGCGGCATAGGCCATTTCGAGTCCGCCGAGATCGCCGATATTCTCGCCCATGGTCAGCTGGCCATTGACGTGCTGGCCGGCCACTTCGAACTGGTTGTACTGCGCCCCGAAGCGGGTGGTCAGCGCCGTGAAGCGCTCCCGCGCCGCATCGGACCACCAGTTCCTGAGCCGCCCCTGCTGATCGAAGCGGCTGCCCTGATCGTCGAAGCCGTGGCCGATCTCGTGGCCGATCACCGCGCCGATCGCGCCGTAATTGACTGCCGGGTCCGCCGTCGGGTTGAAATAGGGCGGCTGCAGGATCGCGGCCGGGAAGGTGATCTGGTTGGTGAGCGGGCTGTAATAGGCGTTGATCGTCTGCGGAGTCATCGCCCAGAGCGAGCGATCGACCGGGTTCGGATAGCGCGACAGCTGCAGATTCCACTGGAATTCGGACGCCCGCAGCACGTTGCCCAGTAGATCGTGCGGATCGACGCGGATCGACGAATAATCGATCCAGCGCACCGGATTGCCGATGCGCGGATCGAAGGCGTCGAGCTTGGCGAGGGCGGCGGTGCGGGTCGCCTCGTCCATCCAGCTGTTGGCGCGCAGGCGGTCGCCGAGCGCGGCGCGAAGATCGCTGACCAGCTCGGTCATCTGCTGGCGGCTGCTGTCGGGGAAGTGGCGCTCGACATAGATTTTGCCGACCGCTTCGCCGAGCGCGCCGTTGAGGACGCCGAGCCCGCGCTTCCAGCGGTCGCGCTGCTGCTGCTGGCCGCGCAGCGTGTGCGCGTAGAATTCGAAATCGGCGTCGTCGAAGGCGCGCGGGAGGAACTGGGCGTAGCTGCGGATGAAGTGGAAGGTCGTCCAGTCCTTCCAAGTCTGCAGCGGCACCTCCGCGAAGAGCCGCCCCTCGGCCTGGATCGCCGTAGTCTGGCGGACGACGATCGTCGGCACGTTGGTCAGGCCCTGGGCGGCGAGGCTGGCCGCCCAGTTGAACTCCGGCGCGAGCGCCTGGACCTGGGCCAGAGTCATCCGGTTGATCGACTGGGTGACGTCGCGGCTGCGCTCGGGCGTCCAGTGCGCCTCGGCGATGCGGCGCTCGAGGGCGATGATCCCGTCCGCCTTCGCCTCCGGATCCGCGACCCCTGCGAGCCTGAGCATGGTCGCGACGTAGGTGCGGTAGGCGGCGCGATAGGTGTCGAACTGAGCGCCTTCCTGCAAATAGTAATTGCGGTTCGGCATGCCGAGGCCGCCCTGGCTGGTGCTGACCGCATAGCGGGTCGGCTCGTCCGGATCGGGGCTGATGCCGACCCCGATCGGCGCCGGATAGCCGGGCTTGGCGAACAGGCGCAGCAGATCGTCGCGGCTCTGCGCAGCGTTGATCTGGTCGAGATAGGGGCGCAGCACCGCGGCGCCGCGCGCCTCGATCCCGGCCTCGTCCATGTAGCTGGCATACATCGCCGCGACCTGGCGGCTGGTCGGATCGCTGCCGCGGTTGGCGGTCTCGACGATGGCGCGCAGCTGCGCCTCGACGTCCTCGGAAAGAACGGTGCCGACGCCCCAGGCGGCGCGGTCGGCCGGAATCGGGTTGTTCTGGAACCAGGTGTTGTTGGCGTAGCGCCAGAAATCGTCGCCGGGCTTGATCGCGGGATCGCGCGCCGAGAGGTCGACGCCCCAGGGCGCGTAGCGCGAGGCGGCCGACGGTCGCTGTGCGGCCGTGCCCGCGGGCTGCGCCAGGATCGGCGCGGCGGTGGCGAGAAGAAGCGCCGAAACCATCAACAAACGATTGCTGCTCATGAAAAGTCCTCCCAGGTGGCTTGCCAAGGCAGGGGCCACGCCGTCCCCGAATTGTCCCCGCCGCAGCCGTTCCGGCTTGGCGCGCTCTTGGCAAGCCCCTTTTCGACGAAACGCTTGATCGTTCTTGCGATTTAGCCCGTCAGGCTGCCTGGACGGGCCGGGCGAGGTCGCGCGGGACCTGATCGAGATGGAGGTAGATCTCGCTGAAGCCGGCGACCTGGCGAAGCGCCGCCCAATTGGGGATGGCGACGAAGCGGCGGTCGCGGCGGATCAGCCCCTCGCGGTCGAGCGTCTTCAGGATTCGGTTGACGTGGACCGGGGTCAGGCCGGTGGCGTCGGCGATCTGCTCCTGGGTCATCGGCAGCTCGTAGCGATATTCGTCGGCGAGGCCCGCCACCTCCAGCCGCCGAGCGAACTCGCAAAGCAGGTGGGCGATGCGCGAGCGGGCGTCGCGGCGGCCGACATTGACCACCCATTCGCGAAAGATCGACCCGTCGATCAAAGTGTCGATCCACATCGCGGTGGCGATCTGCGGGTGGGCGAGAAACAAAGCGCGCATCGCGTCGCGGGGGATGAAGGCCAGCTCGCAGCGGGTGAACGCCTGGACATTGTGGTCGGCGACGTTGAGCAGGCTGGCTTCGAGGTCGACGAAATCGCCCGGAATGTGGACGCTGACGATCTGCCGCGCGCCCTCCACGGTCACCTTGTGGCGGAACGCGAACCCGCCGAGGATCAGGCAGGTGCGGTCGGGCCGATCGCCCTCGCGCAGGATATAGCTCGCCGGCTCGACGGTCTGGAGCCGGTAGGGCAGTTCGAGCAGGGCCTGGCGATCCGCATCGTCGAGCGCGGCGCGGCGCTCGAACTTGCGCAGCATCAGCTTCAAGACGGAATCGGGGACAATCGCGCTTCTCCGCATCAATGAGGGCGGGAGCGCAAGCAGGGTCTCTCGGCCGCCGGGGCCCGGAATATCCGCCCGACGATGACCCTGCTTTAACACATTTTGGGTGGGCAATCTTATCTTATGATAGAGATCTGCATCATCCGTCGTTGAGCGATCATAGGTTTAAGTCTATTATAAGCGCCATCGCCGAGCGGATTCTTCCAGGCTTCGGCGGCTGAGAGACCGCTTTGCGCTCCCGCCTGGTCCGCGAGGAGCATGTATGGCTCATTATTTCTTCCATCTTCGCGACGGCGAGGACATCCTCCTCGATCCCGAGGGCTGCGAGTTGCCCAATCTCGCGGCGATCGTCGCCAAGGCTCTGATCGGGGCGCGGTCGATCCTCAGCGCCGAAGCGCTCGAGGGCCGGATTCCGTTCAACATGCGGCTCGACGTCGAGGACGAGGGCGGAGTCATCGTCCACTCCCTCCCCTTCGCCGACGCCATCGTGATCGTGCCGGCGCACTAGCGCCTGACGTCCACCGCCTCGCCGAAGTCCAGCGACAGCACGGGTTCGCCTGCCTCCTCGACCACGTCGATCGTGCCCTGCAGGTCGAGAAAGCCCGAAAGCACGTCCTCGCTGAGCATCGAGCGTACGCCCTTGAGCGCCTCGGCCCGGGCGGTGTCCCGGTCGGGCAGGCTGCGGCCTTCCTCATCCTCGACGAGGCCGTTGCCGTTGCGGACGTGGAAGTAATAACGGGGGATCACACCCTCCGGCGCCGTTTCTTCTTCCGGTACCGGCCCGGCCGGAGGCGATCATTCACCCATGTTATGATCTCGACCGAACGTTTCGCTCGGGCGATTAGCGCGGTACTTCGGCAATGCCTTCGGCCGTGACCGCGAACAACCGCTGCGGGTCGCCGGCGACGACGATCAGCGGGTGGCCGGTCCAGATTGCGAGGAACACATGGATCTCGGTCGGCAGCGGATCGAGCAAGTGGGTGACCGCGATCGGCTCCGGCCGCTGGCCGGCGACGACATCCGCGGCGGCGACGTTGAGGCAGGCGTTGGTGAAGCCGCGCGAGGACGCGACGCTGCCGTCGGGCGCGATGGTCGTCTTGAAATGGCCGCCGAGCGGGTAGCTGCCGCGCGCGGTCTGCGGGCTGATCTGGTAGACGTCGATCGGCGCATCGGGCGCCGCCGGGGGCACCACCAGCACGTTGAAGTCCTCTCCGCCGCAGGCCTGGTGGTCGAGCCCCTCGGTCGCCTTGCGCGCGGCCGCCATGCGGGCGAGATGGCCGGTGAGCGCCGGTCGCTCGCCGGCAAGGAAGACGTCGCGTGCCGTGGCGCGGCCGCCCAGGATGGTGACCTTGTAGATCGCGCTCGGCGGCGCGCCGCCGTCACCCTCGGCGTAGAAGGTGACGGTTACCGCATTGCCCTCGGGCTCGGCGAGCCAGCCCGAAATGCCGGCGCCGGCGGGGTCGGAGACACGGCTCAGCATGTCCTGCGTGGCGACGATCCCGGCGCGGGCGATCGCCCCCAATATCCGGCCGCGCTGCACCGCGGCGTCGAGCGTGTTGCGCTGCGCCCGGCTGAGCGGCTCGACATAAGCGGGGCGGGACGGGGCGGCCGGCGCAGTCGGCGTGGCCACCGTCGGCACCGGCACGGCGGGCGGCTCGGCTTCCCGCGAAGTCGGGGCGGCGGGGGTTTCGGCCGCGGGCTGTTCGTCGCGCAGCTGGCCGACCGTATCCTCCAGCCCGGAAAGCCCGCGCTGGGGCGTTTCCTGGGCCGGGGGTGTTTCCTGGGGCGGCGCGTCCTGGGCGACCCCGGCGGCGGCGAGGCTGGCGCCGGCAAGGGCGAGCAGGGGGCGGGTCAAGCGCATGAATATTCCTTCTTTTCCGTCGCCCCGCGGCAGCCATAGGCGGGGCAGGGCGCCAGGATCAAGGGCCGTGGCCGGACGCTCAGAGCGCGATCGCCACTGTTTTCAGCTCGGTATAGGCCTCGATCCCGTAGCGCCCGCTCTCGCGGCCGAAGCCCGATTGCTTGTAGCCGCCGAAGGGGAGGGTGACGTCGGCCAGCGCCGGGGCGTTGCCCCAGACCATGCCGGCGCGAAGCTTGGCGGCGAGCTTGTGCATCGCCGAGACGTCGCGGGTCCAGATCGAGGCGGCGAGGCCGTAGGTGGTGTCGTTGGCCGCTTTGGCGACCTCGTCGAGATCGTCGTAGCGCTGGGCCGACAGCACCGGGCCGAAAATCTCCTCGCGAACGACGCTCATCTCGGGCTTCACGTCGACGAGGATGGTCGGGTTGACGAAATAACCCTCCGAGCCGGGCGTGTCTCCGCCGCAGAAGACCGAAGCGCCGGCCTTCCTGCCCTGCTCGATATAGGACATCACCCGCTCCTGCTGCTCGGTCGAGACGAGCGGGCCCATGATCGTGTCGGGGGCGAGGCTGGGGCCGACCTTGAACTGGGTCGCGGCCTGCGCGACGCCCTCGATCAAAGCGTCGAAAATGTCGCGGTGCGCGTAGAGCCTGGAGCCGGCGATGCAGACCTGGCCCGAATTGGCGAAGATCGATTGCGCGGCGCCGAACGCCGTCCGGCCGACGTCGACGTCGGGCAGGACGATCACCGGCGATTTGCCGCCGAGCTCGAGCGTCACGCGCTTGAGCGTGTCGGTCGCGGCGCGGTTGATGATCTTGCCGACCTCGGTCGAGCCGGTGAAGGCGATCTTGTCGACGTCCGGATGGCGCACCAGCCGGTCGCCCGCCGTCTCGCCCATGCCGGTGACGAGGTTGAACACGCCGGCCGGAATGCCGGCCTCGGCGACCAGGTCGGCGAGGCGGAGCGCGGTCAGCGGGGTCTGCTCGGCGGGCTTGAGCACGAGCGTGCAGCCCGCGGCCAGCGCCGGGGCGATCTTCTGCACGGCCATCATCAGCGGGAAGTTCCACGGCACGATCTGCACGCAGACGCCGACCGGCTCGCGCCGGACGTAGGCGTGGACCGATCCGGTCGGGAAGGTGGAAGGCTCGATATGCTCGCCGGAGATGCGGGTCGCCCAGCCGGCATTGTAGCGCAATGTCTCCACGCACTTCGGCAGATCGTAGCCGGCCGAGGCGATCTTCGGCTTGCCGTTGTCGATCGATTCGAGCTCGGCCAGCTCCTGCAGATTGGCCTCGATCAGATCCGCGAGCCGCATGATCGCCCGCTCGCGCTTGGCGGGCGGAAGCCCCGACCAGCGGCCGTCGTCGAACGCGGCGCGCGCCGCCGCCACCGCCCGATCGCAATCCGAGTCCGAGGCATCGACGATCCGCGCGATCTCCTTGCCGGTCGAGGGGTCGTAGACCGGCAGTGTGGCGTCATGGCTCGAATCGACCCAGGAGCCGTCTACGAACAAGGCGGGCTTGCGGCCGAGAAGCGCCTTCACTCCCTCGGAATAAGCGGGCTGGGCGGATATGCTGGTCATCTCGTTCATCGGTGCGTCCTTCAGGCGAGCATCGCGCGGGCTTTTTCGATCAGCGCCTGCTGATCCTCGGGCCGCGGCGGAATGAGGAGGCCGCGCTGGACGGCGGGGCGGGCGGCGATCAGGTCGAGCCAGCGCTGGAGGTGGGTGAGGCCGTCGATCGAGACGCCCGGCCATTCGTGGATCCGCGCCCAGCAGAAATTGGCGATGTCGGCGATCGAATAGTCGCCCGCGAGATATTCGTGGCCCGAGAGGCGGTGGTCGAGCACCTCGAGCAGCCGCCGGCTCTCGCGCCGGTAGCGATCGATGACGGGCGGGATTTCCTCGGGGAAGTAGCGGCTGAAGACGTTGGCCTGGCCCATCATCGGCCCCAAGCCGCCCATCTGGAACATCAGCCACTGGATCACCCGGCTGCGGTCCTTCTCGTCGTGCGGGAGCAGGCTTCCCGCGCGCTCGGCGAGGTAGATCATGATCGCCCCGCTCTCGAACACCGGAAAGTCGCCATTGCCGCGGTCGACGATCGCCGGGATTCGGCCGTTCGGGTTGATCTCGGTGAACCAGGGCTCTTTCTGCGCGCCGCTCGACAGGTCGATGGCGTGGACCGTGTAGGGCAGGCCGAGCTCTTCCAGCAGGATCGTGATCTTG
>DASQJU010000148.1:0-3676 GCA_035630915.1 Allosphingosinicella sp. | reverse complement strand
GAGCTGCGCCGCTGGATCGTCGGCCCGGAAGGGAAGAGCCGCGGGCGCCGCCGGGGGCTCGCGGCCCGGCTGATGGACGTCGCCTCCTACGACGAGGCCGGATCGCTCGCGCTCGACACCGCGGTGCAGATGGCCGGCGCGCTACCCGGTGATTCCTGGCTACAGCGGATCGCGGAGGGCCAGCTCTTCGGACCAATCGAAGCCCTGCTCGCGGCGGTGCGCGGCTCCGTCTACGCCCGCGCCACCGCGCAAGACGCGGGCTACGGCCTCGAGACCGAGCTCGCCGAACCGGATCCGGCGCTGGTCGAGGCGGCGGCGCCCGCGCTGGAGGCGCTCGAATCGCTGCACCGCCCACTGGTCGCCCTCGGCAAAAGGCTCGAAGCGGTGATCGAGGACGCGCCCGACTGGCTCGATCCGCAGGCCCGCGCCCGTGTCGAGGGCGCGATCGGCGGTCTCGCCTGGCGGGCGCAGACGCTCCAGGCCTGGATTGCGCTGACGGCCCGGATCGGCGGCCCGGCCGATCCCGATTTCGTCGATTGGCTCGCGGTCGAGCGCGTCGAGGGCCGGGAATATGATCTCGGCCTTCACCGCCACTGGCTCGACCCGACGCGGCCGCTGGCGGAGGCCGTGCTGAAGCCCGCCCACGGCGTGCTCGTCACCTCGGCGACCCTGCGCGGCGGCGAGAGCGAATGGTCGGCCGCCGAGGCGCGCACCGGCGCGCGGCATCTGGACGGCGACGCGCAGCGCTTCGAGGCGGCGAGCCCGTTCGATTATGCCGCGAACAGCGAGGTGCTGGTCGTCACCGACATCCGGAAGGGCGATCTGCCCGCGCTCGCCGGCGCCTATGCCCGGCTGATCGAGGCGGCCGAGGGCGGCACGCTCGGCCTGTTCACCGCGATCCAGCGGCTCAAGGCGGTCCACGCGCGCATCGCCGACCGGCTCGCCCGCGCCGGCCTGCCGCTCTACGCCCAGCACGTCGATCCGATCGACACCGGCACTTTGGTCGACATTTTCCGCGACGATCCGCACGCGAGCCTGCTCGGCACTGACGCTCTGCGCGACGGCGTCGATGTGCCCGGCCATTCGCTGCGGCTGGTGGTGATGGAGGGCGTACCCTGGCCCAGGCCCGACGTGCTCCACGCCGCCCGCCGGGCGGCCGGCGGCGGCACCGCTTATGATGACCGGGTTGTCCGGGCCCGGCTCGCCCAGGCATTTGGCAGGCTGATCCGCAGGCAGCAGGATCGCGGGATGTTCGTGCTTCTGTCCGCGGCGACGCCGAGCCGGCTGCTCACCGCCTTTCCGCCCGGCGTCCGGGTCACGCGACTGCCGCTCGCCGCGGCGATCGAGCGGGTGCGCTCCCGCCTTTTCAGCGGCGGCGCGCTCGGGCATGAAGGCTTGGGAGACGTTGCCGAAAGGGTCGAATGAAGCGCCTCAGCCTGCTGCGCCACGCCAAGTCGGATTGGCACGATCCTTCCCTGACCGATTTTCAGCGCCCGCTCAACGCGCGCGGCCGCGAAATTGCGCGGGCGATGGGGCGCGAAATGCGCGCGCTGGGCCTCGCTTACGATTGCATCCTCGCCTCGCCCGCGGTCCGGGTCACCGAAACGCTCGCCGCCATCGAGGAGAGCTTCGGCGCGCTCGATGTCCGCTTCGACGAGCGCATCTATCTCGCCTCGACCGAGACCCTGCTGACCATCGTCCGCGAGGCCGCGGACGTGCAGGCGAGCCTGCTCTTCGTCGGCCACAATCCCGGCATGGAGCGCCTCGCTTTGCTGCTCAGCCGCGGCGGCGCGCTGCACGACAAGGTGGCCGAGAAATACCCCACCGGCGCGCTCGCCGAGATCGCGCTCCCCGTCGACCATTGGCAGAGCGTCGGCGACGGCGCCGGCACCCTCGAACGCTTCCTGAGGCCAAGGGACCTCGGTCACTAGATTTATCCTCCCTGTGAGCGAAGCTCATGGGGAGGGGGACCATGCAAAGCATGGTGGAGGGGCAAATGCGGCAGACGACTAAGGCGACCGTCCGAAAAGCAAGGACCCTCCGCAGGGACATGACCCCGCCGGAGGCCAAGCTTTGGAACCTCCTTCGAACGCGGCCCGCCGACCTCAAATTCCGCCGCCAGCACCCGGCTGGGCCGTATGTCTTCGACTTCTACTGCGCCTCCGCCAGGCTCGGGATCGAGATTGACGGCATCGTGCATGAGATGGGTGACAATCCCGCCCGCGACGAGAAGAGGGACCAATGGCTGCGGCACAAGGGCTATCGCGTAATCAGGATTCCCGCGACCGAACTGAAGACCAATGCTGAAGGGGTCCTCCAGCACATTCTCAACGCCTACGCCGGATAGCCCCTCCACCGCATTTCATGCGGTCCCCCTCCCCATCGCCTTCGGCGACAGGGAGGACAGATGACGATCTGACCTAGCTCTCGCTTTCCGCCAGCGCCCGCGCGAGCGTGTCGCGGATTGCCCTCAATTCCTCGGTAGGGATGCCTGTTTGCGGCGCTGCTTGGGCCGGCGCGGGCGTCGGGGAAGGAGCGGGTGTTTCCATCTCATCCGCATCGCCCTTGCGCAGCACCTGCTGGACGCCGCGGATCGTATAGCCTTCCTGGTTGAGCAGGCGGTGGATGCGCTTCGCCAGCGCGACGTCGTCCGGCCGGTAGTAGCGGCGGTTGCCGGCGCGCTGCAGCGGCCTCAGCTGGGTGAAGCGCGTCTCCCAGTAACGCAGAATATGCTGGGGAACGCCGAGATCGGCCGCCAGCTCGCCGATCGTGCGGAAGGCGAGGTCGCTCTTGCGGTTGGCGTCGGCGGCCATTTAGCCGGCGCGGGCGATCCGCTCGCGCATGATCTGGCTGGCGCGGAAGGTGAGCACGCGGCGCGGAGCGATCGGCACCTCGACCCCGGTCTTGGGGTTGCGGCCAATCCGTTCGCCCTTGTCGCGCAGGATGAAGCTGCCGAAGCCGGAGATCTTGACGTTCTGCCCATGGGCGAGCGCGGCGCACATATGGTGGAGAATGCCCTCGACGATCCCCGCCGATTCGGCGCGCGACAGCCCGATCTCGCGGTGGACGATGTCGGCGAGGTCGGCTCGGGTGAGTGTGCCCACTGACGGCTTCCTTATCGTACCTGCGTCGGCCATCGAGTCTGTCCCCCTCTCAACCGAGAAAGTGGAACACTAATCAACCTTTAGCGCCAGCACAACCGACTCTGTGACAGAGTGTGAAGAGTTTGTTGCGGACCCGCAACTAGTAGCGCACGAGCGCCGCGCCCCAGGTGAACCCTCCGCCCATTGCCTCGAGCATGACGAGGTCGCCCTTCCTGATCCGGCCGTCGCGCACCGCGGTGTCGAGCGCCAGCGGCACCGAGGCGGCCGAGGTATTGGCGTGCTGGTCGACGGTGACGACCACCTTGGCCGGGTCGAGCCCGAGCTTGCGCGCGGTCGCGTCGAGGATGCGCTTGTTGGCCTGGTGCGGCACGACCCAGTCGATTTCCTCGACCTTGTGGCCGGTCGCCGCGAGCGTCTCGCCGAGCACGTCGGCGAGGTTGACGACCGCGTGGCGGAAGACCTCCTTGCCCTTCATCCGAAGCTTGCCGACCGTGCCGGTGGTCGAGACCCCGCCGTCGACGTAGAGCAATTGGTTGTGCCGCCCGTCGGCGTGGAGCCGGGTGGCGAGGATG
>DASQJU010000147.1:0-12876 GCA_035630915.1 Allosphingosinicella sp. | reverse complement strand
TGGGGCTGATCCTGCTGGCGATCGGCCTGGCCGGATTGTTCGCCCCCGATCCGGACAAGACCGGCACGGTCATTTCCTCGGAAGAGGAGATCGAAGCGCTCTACCAGCCCGGCGAGCTGCTGCCGAAGGTTCGCAAATGGGGCCTGCTGGCCGTCGGGCTGCTCTGGGCCTGGGCGATCGGCACGGTGCTCGTGTTCATGGTCCGCTCGATGACCGCTTTGCCCGAGAACCGGCCCAATCCGACCGAGTTCACCGCCACCTACGGGCCGCTCATCATTCTCGCCACGATCGTCCTGCCGGCCTTCGTCGCGGCCTGGCTGGCGAAGCTTCGACGCGAGGGGCGGCACGTCATCCCGGCTGGCGGCGCGTCGCAAGCGCGCGCCAGCCAGGTGACCGACCATTTCTACCGCGCGCTGGTGCTGCCGCTGGTCGAATTCGTCGGCCGCATGGGCTGGTCGCTGGTGCTGATCCTGGCGCTGGTGCTGACCTACCGAATCTGCGATTCGATCTGGGGCACTTTCGCTTATCCCTTCTATTTGGGCGAGCTCCACTACACCAACGACGAGGTCGCGTTCGCCTCCAAATTCTTCGGCGTCGGCGCGATCATCCTCGGGCTGGCGCTGGGCGGCTGGCTGATCCTCGTGATCGGGCGCATGGCGACGCTGACGCTCGGCGCGGCGCTCTCGGCGGCGACCAATCTGCTCTACGCCGATCTGGCGCTGGGCGGGGCGACCATGTCGGCGGTGAGCAATGCGATCGGCTTCACCTGGGCGGTCGAGCAGTTCGGCGGCAGCGAGCGGCTCGCCCGGCTGATGATCACCATCGGCGGAGAGAATCTCGCCATCGGCATCGCCGGCGCAGCCTATATCGCGTGGCTCTCCTCGATCGTCGCCAAGGGCTATAGCGCCGTGCAATATGCTTTGCTCGCCTCGCTGACCCTGCTGGTCGGCACGCTCGGCCGCGGCGCGCTCGGCCAGATGATCGAGCAGCGCGGCTATTATTTCGTGTTCGTCTTCACCGCGCTGATCGGCGTGATCGCGGTGGTGCTGTGCGTGCTCGAATGGATCCGCGAGGCGCGCGCAGGGCAGGCGTCGGGCGTGGTGGCGCCCGAGCGGCCCGAGGCGCAAGCGAAGGTCTAGCTTTCCATGCCGTTCTTCTTCGCCTCGGTCCTGATTCAGATCTTGTGCGCCGTGCATTGCGTACGCGGCGGGCGCAATCAGATGTGGCTGATGGTCATCATCTTTCTCTCGCTGCCCGGTTGCCTGGCCTATTTCATCTTCGAGATATTCCCGGACCTCAAGGGGCGGCGCGAAGTGCGCGCGGTGAAGGCCGCCGCGGTCAAGGTGCTCGACCCCGAGCGGGAGCTGCGCCAGGCCCGCGAAGCGCTCGAGATCGCGGACACGGCGGCGACGCGAACAACGCTCGCCGACGCTCTGGCCGCGCTCGGCCGCTGGCGCGAAGCGATTCCGCACTATCGCGAGGCGGCGGCCAAGACGCCCGGGACCGACCGAACCATTCAGCTCAGACTCGCCAAGGCGTGCTTCGAGACCGGCGATTCCAAGGCGGCGCGCAACCTTATCGAATCGCTGCCGCCGTCCGGTTCCCAAAGCGAAAACGACCGTGCCTCACTGCTGCTTGCGCGGCTGATCGAGGAGGAAGGCGAGACGGACCGGGCGATCGCCCTCTACGCGGACATCGGCACGCGCATGCCGGGAGCCGAGGCGCAATGCCGCCATGCGGCGCTGCTAATCGCCGCTGGCCGGCCCCGTGAAGCGCTGCCGCTGCTCGCCGAGGCCGAGAAGCGCGCCCGGATGATGGATCGTCACGAGCGGGCGCGGGACGCCGACATGTACGATTGGGCCGCCGAGCAGCTCGCCGAGCTGCGTCAGTCCGGTGCCTGATCGTTCGCCTTGAGCACTTCGCCGGCGAGATAGAGCGAGCCCATGATCAGAACGACCGGCGGCCTTGCGCGGTCGGCGTGGCGGGCGATCCAGCCGAGCGCGTCTTCCACATCCGGTGCGGCCATCGCGTTCATCCCCATCTCGCGTGCCGTCGCCGCCAGCGCCGCCGGGGAGTGATGCTCGTGATCGGCGACCGGGATGGTGTGGAGGGTCAGCGCCCGGCCACGAAAGGGGTGCAGTACGCCAGCCGCGTCCTTGTTGGCGAGCAGGCCGAAGATCAGGTGGAACGGCCGCTCGGTCCCGCGGAAATGATCGGCCACGGCGCGCGCGGCTGCCGGATTGTGCGCGCCGTCGAGCCAGAGCTCGGCCCCTGAAGGCAACAGATCGCGTAGCGGTCCGGGCGCCAGGCATTGCAGCCTTGCCGGCCATTCTGCCCAGCGCAGCGCCGCCTTGAGCGCGCTGTCGGGCACGTCGAGCACGCGCTGGTGGCGGATCATGGCCATTGCCAGCGCCGCGTTCAGGCCCTGGTGCGCGCCCGACAGTTCGGGCAGCGGGCCGTCGATCACGCCCCATTGGTCGCGATAACCGAAGGCGCTGCCGATCTCCGCGTCCCATTGGCCGCCGCGCGGCAGCCAATCGGCGCCGGCCCTGGCCGCAGCCTTGCCGACCACGGCCGCGACATCGGCGGGGTAGGATTGGGTCACGAGCGGAACGCCCTTCTTGGCGATACCGGCCTTCTCGGCGGCGATCTGCTCGATCCTCTCGCCGAGGAAGGCGTGGTGATCGTGTCCCAGCTGGGCGATGCCGCAGGCGATGGGCGCCTCGATCACATTGGTCGCGTCGAGCCGCCCGCCCAGGCCGACCTCGACGATGCAGGCGTTGGCGGGCGTCCGCGAGAAAGCGAGAAAAGCTGCGGCGGTCGTCGCCTCGAAGAAGCTGATCTCCATGCCGTCCGCGGCATCGAGCGCCTCGCCGAGAATGGCCGCGAGCGCCCTGTCGTCGATCAGCCTTCCAGCGAGCCGGATGCGCTCGTTGAAGCGGACCAGATGCGGGCTCGAATAAACGTGGGTAGTGAGGCCCGCCGCCTCGATCGCCGCGCGCAGGAAGGCGCAGGTCGATCCTTTCCCGTTGGTGCCGGCGATATGAAACACAGGGGGCAGCGAGCGCTCCGGATTGCCGAGGCGGGCGAGCAGCGCGGAGATGCGCTCCAGCCCGAGGATGTCGCCGCCCGGGGAGAGCAAAGCGAGCCGGTCGAGCTGGGTCTGGACCTCGGGATCGTCCGAGCGCGCGCGGTCGGCCACCGGGGCGTCAGGCCGCCTTCTTCTTCGGCGTCAGATAGTCGAGCAGCAGCGCCAGCTTCTCGCGCAGATCCTTGCGGTGGACGACCATGTCGAGCATCCCGTGCTCGAGCAGATATTCCGCGCGCTGGAAGCCTTCGGGCAGCTTCTCGCGGATCGTGCTTTCGATCACCCGCTGGCCGGCGAAACCGATCAGCGCGCCGGGCTCGGCGATCTGGACGTCGCCGAGCATTGCGTAGGAGGCGGTGACTCCGCCGGTGGTCGGATCGGCGAGGATGACGATATAGGGCAGGCCGGCCTCGCGCAGCTCGGCGATGGCGACGGTCGCCTTGGGCATCTGCATCAGGCTGAGGATGCCCTCCTGCATTCGCGCGCCGCCGGCGGCGGTGACGATCACATAGGGCGCGCGGTCCGCGATCGCCGCGCGGGCGCCGGCGACGAAGGCGCTGCCGACCGCCATGCCCATCGATCCGCCCATGAACGAGAAATCCTGGACGCCGAGGACGACCCGGTTGCCGTCGACCGCGCCGCGCGCGTTGAGCAAGGCGTCGGGCTCGCCGGTGGCGGCGCGGGCGGCCTTGATCCGGTCGGCATAGCGCTTGGAATCGCGGAACTTGAGCGGGTCCTCGCGGACCTCGGGCGGCGGCAGCACGGTGTAGCCGGGGTCGAGCAGCAGATCGAAGCGCATCGTCGCGCCGATCCGTCCATGATGGTCGCAGCGCGGGCAGACGTAGAGATTGTCCTCATATTCCTTGGTGAAGACCATTGCCTCGCATTCCGGGCACTTGTGCCACAGATTGTCGGGCGTCTCCCGCTTGGGCAGGAACGGGATGCTATTGCGGACCTTGTTGAGCCAGCTCATGGAAATGCTCCTCGGGGCGGTCGGATAAGACCGGGCCCGGCGAAAGTCGACCCTAGAGCGTCCCGGCGATCGCCCGCGCGGCCTGGCCCGGATCCTCGGCCTGGGTGATCGGACGGCCGATGACGAGGATCGAGGCGCCGGCGTCGAGCGCCTTGCGCGGGGTGACGACGCGCTTCTGGTCGCCCGAAGAGGAGTCCGCGGGGCGCACGCCGGGGACGACAAGGAAGCCGTCGGGCCAGAGCTTGCGCGCGGCGCGCACTTCGGCGCCCGAGCAAACCACGCCGTCGAGCCCCGCCTCGCGCGCCAGCTCGGTCAGGCGGGTCACCTGATCGTGGACGTCCCCGGCCGCGCCGATCGCTGCGAGATCGCTGTCGTCGAGGCTGGTCAGCACGGTCACCGCGACCACCTTGGTGCCGGACGGCGCCGCGGCCTTGGCGTCCTCCATCATCGCCCGCCCGCCGGCGGCGTGGACGGTGAGGATGGCGGGCTCGAGTCTGCGTAGCGCCTGGACGGCATTGGCGACCGTGTTGGGGATGTCGTGAAGCTTCAGATCGAGGAAGATCGGAAGCTCGTAGCCGGCCATCTCCCGCACGCCCTCGGGTCCGTTGGCGGCGAAGAATTCGAGGCCTAGCTTGATCCCGCCGACATGGCCCTTGACCTTGGCCGCGAGGGATTTGGCGCGGTCCAGCTCGGGTGTGTCGATCGCGACGAAGATCGGGCGCGTCATTCCGGTGCCGCGCCGGCCATCGGCCGGACCGGCGCATTGCCGGTCGGAATCGGCGTCGGATGGCTCACCGCATGCGCCTGGACCTGGACGTCGAGCCGGCGCTGCAACGCCCACAGCCGCGCCCGATAGAGCAGGAAGGTCGGCAGGAAGCCGAGCAGGAAGGCGGCGAGGACCAGCACCGGAAGCTTCACGTCGGCCTGGAGATTGCCCCACAGGTTGAGCGTCACCGGCTGCCAGTTGGCGCTGGCGAACAGCACCATCACCACCGCAACGATCACCCAGAACAAAGTCTTGAGGAACTGCATCGCTCTCCCTTCTCCGAAAAACGCGGCGGCGTCCAGACTTAGCCGATTTCCTGGTCGAGCTCGGCGAAGAGCGACTCGATCGCCTTCAGCCGCGGCTTTTCCTCGGCGACGATCGCGCGGAACGCGTCGCGCTTCAGGGCCGCGACCTTGTCGGGGGGCAGCTGGCGCGCTCTGGGGACCGACGAGTTGACGATGTCGATCAGCCGGTCGGCGCCGTGCAGGCGGCCCCACAGATAGTCGTTCTCGCGATAGGCGCGGCTGAAGAAGGCGCCGAAGCTGTTGAACTGGAGCCCCTTAAGCGTCGCCCGGGGATTGCCTTCCCGTATCGCCGTGGCGTCGTTGGGCGAGATGCGGTCGATCTTGATCGGGTCAAACTCGTCGAGCCCTTCGCCCTGGAGCAGGGGCAGCGTGGCGATGTCGTAATAGGGATAGCCGAGATAGGCGAGGATCAGCGCCCGCCGGTCGCCCTTGGGCAAGGTCATCAGCGCCTCGCTCAGCGCGGCATCGGCCTCGCGGTCGAGCGGCTCGAGGTCGAACAGGTTGGTCAGCGCGCCCAGCGCGGCCGCCGGATGCTCCTCCACCTCGGCGAACGCCCGGGCGGCGCGTTCCGGCGCGACCTCAGGCACGCGCCGGCGGTAGCGGTCGATGAGGCCGTGAAGCACCCGAAGCACCTCCTCCTGCCGTTCGCGCGGCGCCTCCATCGTCTCGGTCGATTCGGTGATCCGCCGCGCGACGAGGCGCAGGCGTCGGGTGCGGAAGGTGATGTCGAGCGCGACCAGGAAGCGGATCACGTCGTCGCGGGCGCCGTTGGCGGTCACCGCGTCCGAATCGACCAGGCCGGTGTCGCGGATGTGCCGCCAGAGCGCTCGGCGCACCATCTTGCGCCGGTGGTTGTCGCCGCCGCCGCCAAGCTTGAAGATGATCGCGACCGCCTCCTCGACCACGGTCGCGATCTTGAGCTGGCCGTAAGCGGCATAGGCATAGCCCGCCTCGCGCGCCGAGAGGGTGTGCGCCTTGGCCCGCCACGCGGCGATCCGCGCCGCCGTCGGGCTGCTGAGGAAGAAGGACCGGCCGATCGCGCGCTCGATCGCGGCTTCGACCTCGGGGCGGATGGCATTGATGATCCGCCTGAGGCGCCGAACGCGCGTCGATATCCGGTCCATCGCCTCCAGATCGTCGCGGATCGGCTGCTCGCGCGGGATGTCCGAAAGCGCGCCGAAGATGGTGCCGAAAAAGCCTGGCGTCGCGGGCTCTCCATCGCCCGAAAGGCGCACGCTCTTCATCCCCGGCTTGGGATCGATATAGACGAAGCGCCGGTCGACCTCGCGCCGCGCGGGCCTTTTCTCGAGCGCGGCCACGGCCGGCCCGAACGGTGCGTTGTGCAGTACCGAGCCATCGATCAGCACGGCCTGCTCGGCATCCTTGAGCGTCGCATGGCCGGGCAGCGCGCGGGCCAGGAAGGCGGCACGGGCGGGCCAGGCGCGCTTGCGCTTCTTGAGGCATCGGTCGAGCTCTCCGACCTGGAACGGTGGGAAGGCGCCGGGGAAGCTCGCCGTCGCGCGCGCGGCGAAGGTCAGCTCCGCGGGGTCGGCGAGCCGGCGGCCGGGTCCGCCCGGATCGTTGAAGGCAAGCGTCAGCCTATGCTCGGTCTCGATCACCTCGCGCGGCGAATTGAGCCTGAGCTGCTCCGGATAGCCGTGGAAATCGGTGACGGTCACGAACAGGTCGAGCGGCTGGTAGTCGGGCAGCAGCGGGTCGCCGCGCGGGCCTTTTTCCATTGCGTCGAACGCGTTGAGCAGGAGGTTGGTGAACTCCGGCCCGCCGAATGGCGGCGACAGCCAGGGCGCGCGGACGAAATTCGCCAGCTTGGCGCGGATCTCGGCGCGATGATCGGCCTCGACCGTCTTGTCGATCCCGGAGCGCGCCGACAGCGCCCAGGCGAACGGCACCGCCGACATCTTGGCGAAGCGCGAGAGGGCGCTGACGTCGCTGTCGACGAGGGCGTCGACGTCGGCGGAATCGAGCCACAGGTCGGTGAGTGGGTCGAGCGCCTGGCCCGAGGCGATGGCGTGGCCGAGGAAGATTGCGTTGATCCCGCCCGCGCTGGCGCCGGCGAGGATGTCGACGATGATCCTGATGTCGACGCCGGCCTCGGCCGCGATCGTCTTCAGCAGCCGCGCGTAAAGATCGTCGGGGTCGTCCTCGGCCGGCTTGCTCGAATGAACCGCCTGGCTTGCCTTGGCGAGCCGCCAGATCTCCTTGGTGATGCCGTGCATGTAGACGGCGAGGCTGACGCCGCCGTAGCAGACGAGGGCGATCCGCAGCTCCTTCTCTTGCATGCGCCGAAACGTGGCAGGAAGCCGATGTTCTGTCGAGCGCGGCAAGCAAAGCCGTAAGTGCCTCGCTTCCTTTCGAAGAATCGCGCCGCTAAGGCCGGACGGCCGGACGGTGGATCCTGGAGCCGGCCCAAGGACCTGGATTCTCGTTTACGTGCACGTTCGGCGCATCGCCTGGTTTCTCATCGCAGGCATTGCCGCCGCGGTCGCCCTGTGGGCGGCGACGCTGCGCTTCAGCAGTCCGGTGCCGACCGCGCCTCCCGCGCGGCGTTTCGACGTCGCCGTCGGCGAGGCGGCGCGCCAGCCCCATGCGGTCAATTACGACCAGATCGACGCGCGGCTCCAGCGGCTGATGCAGGATCCGGCGATGGTCGGCCTCGCGGTCGGCATCGTCGAGGGCGGGCAGATCCGCTTCATCAAGGGCTATGGCGTGACCAGCGCCGGCGGCGCGGAGCGGGTGTCGGCCGACACCGTGTTCCGCTGGGCTTCTTTGTCGAAGGGGGTGGCCGCGGACGCCGTCGCCTTGCTGGCCGCCGAGCACCGCCTGTCGCTCGGCGATCCGGTGTCCCGCTACGCCTCGTCGCTGCGGCTGCCTGACGGCAACGAAAACGTGGCGACCGTCGCCAACCTCCTGTCCCACACGCTCGGCCTGTTCGGCCACGCGCAGGATTCGAAGCTCGAGGACGGGCTGGACCCGCGCTTTCTGCGCGGCACGCTCGCCACCCTGCACAACATTTGTGCGCCGGGCGCCTGCCACGCTTATCAGAACGTCGCCTATGACGCGGCGTCGGAGATCGTCGAGCGGGTCTCGGGCAAACCCTATGGCGAGTTCCTGCAGGAGCGCTTCTTCGGCCCGCTCGGGATGACCGGCGCAAGCGCCAGCCGCGCCGGGTTGATCGAGGCGCGCAGCTGGGCCCGGCCGCATGTCGGCGGCCATCCGCGCGGACCCGAGCCGGAGGTCAGCGAATCCTATTACCGCGTGCCCGCGGCAGGGGGCATCAACGGCACGATCAAAGATCTTTCGATCTGGATGCTGGCGCAGATGGGCGTCGCCAACGACGTCATCCCGGCCGCCGCTTTGGCCGCCGTCCAGACGCCGCGCATCCGCACCCCGGGCGAGAATTTCCGCCGCCGCAAGTTTCGCGAGCGCACGGCGGCCAGCGCCTACGGGCTCGGCTGGCGGGTGCTCGATTATTCCGGCCACCGGGTGATCGGCCACCATGGCGGCGTGCGCGGCTACCGCTCGATGATTCTGTTCGATCCGGTGCTGAAATCGGGCGTGGTGGTGCTGTGGAACTCGTCCAGCCCGCGCCCGAACGGGATCGAATATGAGGTGATGGACATGGTCTATCGCCTGCCGTTCCGCGACTGGATCGGCCTGAGCGAAGAGCAGCCGGCCGCCGAACCGCCCGGCAATGCGGTTCAGGCCGAGAACGAGGGTAATTAGGCCGGTTCGAGCTCGGCCCAGATGGGCAGATGATCGGACGCGCGCCGCGAGCAGGCAGTGCGGTGAACCCCGCTCGCGACCACCTTCAGATCGCGACTGACCATGATCCGGTCGAGCGAGGCGATCGGGCGCCGGGCGTGGAAGCTTCGGCCGCAGGGCGCGAAATCGTGGTCCGCGCCGAAATCGCGCAGGCAGCCGCCGCTCGTGCTCCATTCGTTGAGGTCGCCCATTAGTACGGTCGGCGGCTCGCCGTCGCGCTCATGGAGATGGTCGAGGATCGCCTGCGCTTGCCGCCTGCGCCACAGGCCCGATAGATCGAGGTGCATGCCGACGATGCGCAACAGGGTCTCCCCGGTCACGATCTCGGCGAGCACCGCGCCGCGCGGCTCGAGGGCGGGGAGGCGGAACAGGTGATGCTCGCGCACCTCGGCGCTCTTGCGCACGAGCAGGGCGTTACCGTGCCAGCCGATCGAGCCGGCGCGCACATCCATCTCGACCGCTTTATAGTCGCTGTGCGCGTCGAGCATGGCGAGCGGGATCGCGCTCGCCTTCGATCCGAAGCGCCGGTCCGCCTCCTGCAGCGCGATGACGTCGGCGCCGAGCTCGTTGAGCACGTCGATGGTCCGCTCGGGCCGCCGCCGGCGGTCGGTCCCGATCGCCTTGCGCATATTGTAGGAAGCGACGCGGACCATGGGGCCTAGTGGGCGGCGGGCCGGCTCAGCGCAACCTCAATGTCCGTTCTTGTCGAGCGCATGTTGCAGCGCCTTGACCGCCTTCTCCGCGGCCAGCGTGACGGCATTCTCGACCCGCGCGGCTTCGGCGTGGACGGCGACCGGCGGATGCCCGGCGGGGCGGGTCTCGATGCTGACTCGCTTGTCGGCATCGCCGCCTTTCGCGCCGTTGACGTCCTCGACATGCACCTCGACATGCGTCAGCCGTTGCTCGAAGCGGCGCAGCTTCGCGCGCACTTTCTGCTCGAGCCGGTCATTGGCCTCCGAATCGCTGACGATCTGGTTGTCGGTGCGGATTTGAACGAACACTTTTGTGCCTCCTCGCTGGGATTCCCAAGTTCATAATGCCGTGCAGGGCAGGGGCGTTCCATCGGGACAAATTAGGACTAGATGTTCTCTTTCTGTTTCACTAGTCTGACGCCATGGCCAAGCCGAAGAAACGCTATGTCTGCCAGCTTTGCGGCTCCGTCAGCCCCCGCTGGGCGGGGCAGTGCGCCGATTGCGGCGAGTGGAACAGCCTGGTCGAGGATGCCGAAGGCGTGGTGACGGCGTTTTCCGCTAGGCACAATCTGCGCGGGGGCGGGCGGCGGATCGATCTGGTCGGGCTCGACGCCGAAGTGGCGCTGCCGCCGCGGCTCTCGACCGGAATCGCCGAGCTCGACCGCGCGCTGGGCGGCGGCCTCGTCGCCGGGTCGGCGACCCTGATCGGCGGCGATCCGGGCATCGGCAAGTCGACTTTACTCCTGCAAGCCGCCGCGAAGATTTCCGCGCAAGGCAATGAAGTCGCCTATATTTCAGGCGAGGAGGCGACCGATCAGGTGCGCCTGCGCGCGCGCCGGCTCGGGCTCGGTACAGCGCCGCTGCGCCTCGCCGCGGCAACCTCGGTGCGCGATATCCTGACCACGCTGGCCGAGTCGGCGCCGCCCGCTTTGGTCGTGATCGATTCGATCCAGACTATGTATTCCGACCTGATCGAAGGCGCGCCGGGCACGGTCAGCCAGGTCCGCGCCGCCGCCCACGAGCTGATCCGCTTCGCCAAGGAGAGCGGGTCAGCCCTGGTGCTCGTCGGCCATGTCACCAAGGACGGGGCGATCGCCGGCCCACGCGTGCTCGAGCATATGGTCGATACCGTGCTCTCCTTCGAAGGCGAGCGCAGCCACCAATATAGGATTTTGCGCGCGACCAAGAACCGCTTCGGCGGCACCGACGAGATCGGCGTGTTCGCGATGGGCGACGAAGGCCTGGCCGAGGTCGCCAACCCGTCGGCCTTGTTCCTGACCCACCGCGGCGAGGCCGTGCCCGGCGCCGTGGTCTTCCCGGCGCTGGAGGGGACTCGGCCGGTGCTGGTCGAGATCCAGGCGCTGACCGTCCGCTTGGCCAGCGGCGCGACACCGCGCCGCGCGGCGGTGGGCTGGGATTCGGGGCGCCTCGCGATGATCCTCGCCGTGCTGGAGGCGCGCTGCGGCCTCAGCTTCTCGACCGCCGAGGTCTACTTGAACGTCGCCGGCGGCTACCGGGTCATCGATCCGGCCGCCGACCTCGCCGTCGCCGCCGCGCTCGTCTCCGCGCTCGCCGAGCGGCCGGTGTCGCCCGAGACCGTCGCTTTCGGGGAGGTCTCTCTCTCCGGCGAGCTCCGCCCGGTCGCCCACGCCGCGCTCCGCCTCAAGGAATCGGCCAAGCTCGGCTTCGAGCGCGCCTTAGTGCCGGCCGCCGTGAGTGGCGGAAAGGACGCGCTTGCGCTCTCCGGTTTCAAGACGCTCGGCCAACTCGTTGACCATCTGCTGGGGCGCGGCTAGCCCGCAAGGGTTATGGCCCTCACCGCACTCGACATCGTCGTCATCCTCCTCGTCGGCCTTGGCCTCGTGCGCGGCTTCATGCGCGGCTTCGTCGCCGAGGTGCTGTCGCTGCTCGCCTGGTTCCTGGCGATCATGGCGCTGCGCTATCTGCACGCGCCGGTGCGCGATGCCTTGGTCGGGCCGGTCGGCACCGTGTCGGGCGCCTCGATGCTCGCCTTCGCTTTGGTCTTCGGCCTCGTCTTCCTCGGCGGCAAGCTCGCCTCGCGGCGGATGGGGACTCGGGTGCGCTCGTCGGTCGTCGGCCCGGTCGATCGCGTGCTTGGCGCCGGCTTCGGCGCGCTCAAGGGCTTGATCGGCGCGACCTTGCTCTATCTCGGCGCAAACCTCGTATACGACGTGATCTGGGGCCGCGCGGCGGTTCGGCCCGAATGGATGGCGCAGTCGCGCACCTATCCCTTGCTCCAGTCGAGCAGCGCGACGATCGTCGATCTGGTCGACGCGCGCCGCGGCCCGGCCCAGGGCAATGCGATCGAGGCTGCGCCCGCGCCCGCGAACGGCCAATGACCCGGATCCGCCTCCACGACACAATGGCGCGCGAGAAGCGCCTGTTCGAGCCCGCCGATCCGAAGCGCGTCACAATGTATCTCTGCGGGCCGACCGTCTACAACCGCGCCCATATCGGCAATGCCCGGCCCGCTGTGGTGTTTGACGTGCTCGCCCGGCTGCTCCGCCACGTCTACGGCGAGCAGAGCCTCGTCTTCGCCCGCAACGTCACCGACGTGGACGACAAGATCATCGAGGCGGCGCGCAGCGAGGGCGTCGATCCCTCGGTGGTCACCGCGCGCTACGAGGACTTCTACAACGCCGACATGGGCGCGCTCGGCGTCCGCCTGCCGGACATCGCGCCGCACGCGACCCAGCATGTTAGCCAGATGGTGGCAATGATCGCGCGGCTGATCGAGACCGGCAACGCCTATGAGGCGGACGGGCATGTCCTGTTCAACGTACCGAGCGACCCCGATTACGGCGCGCTCGGCCGCCGCGACCGCGACGCGATGATCGCCGGCGCCCGGGTCGAGGTCGCCAGTTACAAGAAGGACCCGGCCGACTTCGTGCTGTGGAAGCCGTCGAGCGAGGACGTGATCGGCTGGGACAGCCCGTGGGGCAGGGGCCGCCCCGGCTGGCACATCGAATGCTCGGCGATGATCGCGGAGCACCTCGGGCAGACGATCGACATCCACGGCGGCGGGCTCGATCTGATCTTCCCTCACCACGAGAACGAGATCGCCCAGAGCCGCTGCGCCCATGGCGCGCCGCTCGCGCGCTACTGGATCCATAACGGCTTCCTCTCGATGGCCGGTTCGGAGAAGATGTCGAAGAGCCTCGGCAATGTGGTCACTCCGGCGGAATTGCTGGAGCAGGGGCACAAGGGCGAGGTGCTGCGCCTCGCCTTGCTGTCGGCGCATTATCGCC
>DASQJU010000146.1:0-6266 GCA_035630915.1 Allosphingosinicella sp. | reverse complement strand
GGTTCGGTTGGGTTCAACGCAGAAGTCACAGGAATCCTCAGCTGGTCTCGATCGGACCTGTCAACTTAACCATCACGGTGGTGCGTTTCGAGGACCTGCCCGGAGCCGTACTGGTTCTGCTGCCGGCACTGTCGGTCCCACCTGGCACGATGACCGCATGATGGCCGTCGCTCGGGAGGACAGTGCCGCTCAGCCGGCGCTGGTGCTGCTGACGGGCGACGAACTACTGCTCGTCGACCGCGCTGTCTGGCGGGTGACCGCGGCGGCTCGCCGCCAGGAACCGGGGATCGAGCGGCGGGACGCGACCGCCGCCGGGCTGTCCGCCGGGGAGTTCTGGGATCTGGTGGCGCCCAGC
This sequence comes from Allosphingosinicella sp., assembly GCA_035630915.1. GTDB lineage: Bacteria > Pseudomonadota > Alphaproteobacteria > Sphingomonadales > Sphingomonadaceae > Allosphingosinicella. Next base: position 5,911 of record DASQJU010000146.1, on the reverse strand, counting down.
CTGTTCGCCGAACCCAGGCTCGTGGTCATCCGGGGTGCGCAGGAAGGAGTCAAAGATCTCGTAACCGCCCTGACCAGCTACGTCGCCGATCCTGTCGAGGGCGTCACCTTGGTGCTACACCACGCGGGTGGTGCCAGAAACAAGGCCGTCGCGGACGCGATGACGAAGGCCGGCGCAGCAATCGTCGCCTGCAACAAGATCACCAAACCGGCCGAGCGGATAGATTTTGTCCGCGCCGAGATCCGGCGGGCCGGCGGCACCACCACCCCGGACGCGGTGGCCGCCTTGGTCGACGCCGTGGGCTCCGACCTGCGGGAACTGGCGTCGGCCGCCAGCCAGTTGGTCGCCGACACCGACGGCGCAGACGATCGGCGCCTACGGCCTGCCCATCTTGCGCGACGCGCCGGACGTGACGGTCGAGCTGTTCGACAGCGACGAGGATCCGGGCGGCGTGACCGAGCTGGCCGTGCCGACCGCCGCGCCCGCGGTCGCCAACGCCTATTTCTCGCTGACCGGGCAACGCGTGCGGACTTTGCCGATCGTCGTCGGGAGCCATGGATGAGCCGGATCGGAGTCCTGCTCGTCAATCTCGGCACCCCCGACGCGCCGGAGGCGCGCGCGGTGCGGCGCTATCTCAAGCAATTCCTCTCCGACCGGCGCGTGGTCGAGATTCCGCAGATCGTCTGGCAGCCGATCTTGCGCGGGATCGTCCTCACCACCCGGCCGCGCAAATCGGCGCGCGCCTATCGCGAGGTGTGGACTGAGGAGGGCTCGCCACTCGCGGCGATCACCGCGCGGCAGGCGAAAGCATTGGCCGGCGCGTTCGGCGAGGCGGTCATGGTCGATTACGCGATGCGCTACGGGCGGCCGGCGATCGGCGAGCGGATCGACGCGCTGATCGCGGCGGGCTGCGAGCGTGTGCTGATCGCGCCGCTCTACCCGCAATATTGCGCGGCGACGACGGCCACCGCGCTCGATGCCGCCTTCGCGCATCTGGCGGGCAAAAGGCTGCTGCCGGCGGTGCGCACGCTGCCGCCTTATTATGACGATGCGGGCTATCTCGGCGCGCTCAGGGAAACGCTTGAAGCCGCGCTCGGCGCGCTCGATTTCGAGCCGCAGGCGCTGATCGCCAGCTTCCACGGCATGCCGGAGCGCACCCGCTTGGCTGGCGATCCCTATTACGATCATTGCCTGCGCACCGCCGCCCTGCTCGAGGCGGCGCTCGGGCGCCCGCTCAAGGTCGCCTTCCAGTCGCGCTTCGGGCGGGCCAAGTGGCTGGAGCCGGCGACGGACACGATGCTGGCGGAATTGCCGGCGCAGGGGGTGACCAAGGTGGCGATCTTCGCCCCGGGCTTCGCAGCGGATTGCCTGGAGACGCTGGAGGAGCTGGCGATCAGGGGCCGCGACACCTTTCTCGCCGCCGCCGGCAGCGATTTCGCCTATCTGCCCTGCCTCAATGACGGCGCGCCGGGCCTGGCGATGCTGCGTGCCCTGATCGGGCGCGAGCTTGAAGGTTGGCTTGCCGCGCAATAAGGGCCTCTCACAAACAAAAACGGGAGAGGAAAATGGCACGTGTCGCAATCGTCACCGGCGGATCGAGGGGCATAGGCGAGGCGATCAGCATCGCGCTGCGCGACCAGGGCGTCACCGTCGCCGCCAATTATGCCGGCAACGAGGAGCGCGCGCGCGAATTCACCGACCGGACCGGGATCAAGACCTACAAGTGGGACGTCTCCGACCTCGACGCCTGCACCGCCGGCGTGGCGCAGATCGAGAGCGAGCTGGGCCCGGTCGCCATTCTCGTCAACAATGCCGGAATCACCCGCGACGGGACGATGAAGCGGATGGACCGCACCGCCTGGGACGAGGTGATCGACGTCAACCTCGGCGGCTGCTTCAACATGGCCAAGGCGGTGTGGAACGGGATGAACGAGCGCAAATATGGCCGGATCGTCAACATCGGCTCGATCAACGGCCAGGCCGGGCAATACGGCCAAGTGAACTACGCCGCCGCCAAATCCGGCATCCACGGCTTCACCAAGGCCTTGGCGCAGGAGGGCGCGCGCGCCGGGATCACGGTCAACGCGATCGCGCCCGGCTATATCGACACCGACATGGTCGCCGCGGTGCCGCCCGAGGTGCTCGAGAAGATCGTCGCGAAGATCCCGGTCGGCCGGCTCGGCCAGGCCAGCGAGATCGCCCGCGGCGTCACCTTCCTCTGCGCCGAGGAAGGCGGGTTCGTGACCGGCTCGACGCTGAGCATCAACGGCGGGCAGCACATGTATTGACGAGGCAAGCCGAGAGGGATGGACCCTCCCGGCTCGACCGCTTGGGCTCAGTCGATCCAGTAACCGACCACGCGCCACGCCTGCCCCTCGCGGACCAGGGTGAGCGTCTCGATTGCGCTTGACCGGTTGGCGAAGCTCGAGCGGAACTTGACCACCTCGGCGCCGTGCGGCGGGGCGGGGACGCTTTCCTGGGACAAATCGGCCCGCGAGACCAGGGCTCCGAGCGGGACCCGAGCCTGTTCGGACGCGCTCGCCCAGACTTCGACGGTGTTCATCTCGCGGAACGATTGTCCGGTGGCTCGCCAGCTCTCCTCCCACCGCCCGGCATCGACGATGGCCAGCCAATCCCGCGCGGAGCGGATGATTTCGGCTTGTCTCTGCGACACTTGCAAAGGCGGCGTGGCTGGGGTCGGCGCGGTTTGCGGCTGCAGCATGAGCGCAGCGATTCCAAAGAGGATGGACATGAGGACGACTCCCGCGATGACCCAAAGCGGACGGTGCGTCCGCCCTCGCCTGTCGATCGCCGATCCATCCCTTGCCGCACAGGGATGCGGTCCGGCTTCCCCCAAAAGCGTGTCCCCAAAGGAATCGGGGCTGTCGCGTTCGCTGTCGAGCAGCAGCCGGGCGGCCTCGCGGCTGCTTGAAACCGACAATTTCCTGCGTGCGTCGCGGAGCCGCTCATTGACCGTGTGGACCGACAGGCCGAGGTGGCGGGCCAAGGATTTCGCGTCATGGCCGCGCCCCATCAGGCGAAGCGTCTGCTTCTCCTTTTCCGTCAGTGTTCGGCAGACTTCCGACATTCGCCCGTCCCTGGATCGTGCACGTCATGTCTAGGTAGCGCGCCCCCGTCACTCTACCCCGAAAAATTCGTGTGTCCGCAGCGCCGTGGCGGCGTAGACGGAACGGGATGGCCAGCCATTATCGCTCCCCGATGAAACGCTCCGTGATGATTGCCGGGCATGCGACGTCGATCAGCCTCGAGCCGGTCTTCTGGGACGCGTTACGGGCGGCGGCTGCGGCGGAGGGGCTGCCGGTGAGCGCGCTGGTCGCGCGGATCGACGCGGAGCGGATCGAACAAAGCGATCCGCCCAACCTGGCCAGCGCGATCCGCGTCTGGCTGTTCGAGCGGCGCTAGCGGCCGGCTTCGAGATTGGCCTCGACCAGCGCCTCGGTCGCGTTGGTCGCGGCGGCGGATTCGGCGCGCTGGTTGGCGGCGGCGACGACCGCGGCGCGGCGGTTCTTCTCGGCGACTCGATCAAGCGCGGCCGGCGGCGCCGGCGGGAGCGGCGCGCTGTATCGGTCGATCGAAACGAGTGCCGTGACCGCGATCACTACGGCCAGTGCAGCCACGGCGATCAGGCCGCGCATCGATTTGCCGGACCGGCGCCTCATTTGCTCTTTTTTCTCCATGCAGCGCTGCGCTGCGCGGCCGCCGCGGCGGCGCTGAGGATCAGGCCTACGGGATCGGGCGCCGCGCGGGCGGGGGAGGCGAAGAAGATCGGCATGGAAAACCTAAGCGCGCGAAACGCCGCTCTGTTCCAACAGGGCTTCGCGCAAGCCATCGCCGCGGTTAGGAATGGCGGATGAAAGAGATCATTCCCGTCATCCTTTCGGGCGGCGCCGGCACGCGCCTCTGGCCGCTGTCGCGCAGCAAGCGGCCCAAGCAGATGCTCGACCTGATCGGCGAGGGCTCGATGCTCGGCATGACCGCCGAGCGGGTGGCCGACCCGGCCCTGTTCGCCGCGCCCTGGGTGGTCGCCGGGACCAGCCAGGCCGAGACGATCGAGGACGCCGTGCCGTCGCTCGACCGCCTGATCCTCGAGCCCGCCGCCCGCAACACCGCGCCGGCGATCGCGCTCGCCGCGCTGGCGGCGGCGCGCGACGATCTGCTGCTCATCCTCCCGAGCGACCAGCTGATCGGCGATGCGGCCGGCTTTCGCGAGACGGTCGCCCGTGCGGCCCCCTTCGCGCGCGAGGGCTGGATCGTCACCTTCGGCATGAAGCCGGACCGCGCAGAGACCGGCTACGGCTATATCGAGCGCGGCCCGGAGCTGGGCGATGGCGTCCACCAGGCCGTTCGCTTCGTCGAGAAGCCCGACGCCGCGACCGCCGGGCGCTATTTCGGCGGCGGGCGGCACGACTGGAACGGCGGCATCTTCCTGCTGAGTGCCGGCACCTATCTCGACGCGCTGGAGGCGCACGCGCCGGACATCGCCGGCGCGGCGCGGGGGGCGATGGCAGCGGCCCGGAACGAGGGACGCCGCACCTACCCCGATCCTGCGGCCTTCGCCCGGTCGCCCTCGATCTCGATTGATTATGCGGTGATGGAAAAAGCGGAGAAGGTGGCTGTGGCGCCGGTCTCGGTCGGCTGGTCCGACGTCGGCAGCTGGGAGGCGCTGATGGAGGTCTCCCCGCGCGACGCCGACGGCAACGCGCTGGCGGGCGACGTCCTGGCGCTGGGCGCGCGCGGCTGCCTGATCCGCTCGGAGGGCCCGCTTGTCGCCGCGATCGGCGTCGAGGACCTGATCGTGGTCGCGACCGGGGACGCGGTGCTGATCGTGCCCAAGGCGCAGAGCCAGCGGGTCAAGGACGTGGTCGAGGCGCTCAAGGACAAAGGACGCGGCGAATGGACATGAGACCCCTCGGCGGCAGCGGCCTCGAAACGCCCCGGCTCGTGCTCGGCGGCAACGTCTTCGGCTTCACCGCCAAGGGCGAGGACGCCTATCGCATCCTCGACCGCTTCGCCGAGGCGGGCGGGACGATGATCGACACCGCCGATGTCTATTCGAAATGGGTGCCGGGCCATGTCGGCGGCGAATCCGAGACCCTGCTCGGCGAATGGCTGAAGCGCCGCGGCGGGCAGCGAGGCGTCGCGATCGCGACCAAGGTCGGCTATGACGCCGGTCTTTCCGCCGGCGAGATCGCGCGCGCCGCCGACGGCTCGCTGAAGCGGCTCGGGGTCGAGACGATCGACCTCTATTACGCGCACAAGGACGATCCGGAGACACCGCTCGAGGAGACGCTCGCGGCGTTCGACCGGCTGGTGAAGGCGGGCAAGGTACGCGCGATCGGCGCCTCCAATTATTCGGCCGGGCGGCTCGCCCAGGCGCTCGATCTTTCCGAGGGTGAGGGATTGCCGCGCTACGAGGTGCTTCAGCCCGAATATAATCTGATGGTCCGCGACAGTTTCGAGGGGCCACTCCAGCAGCTGTGCATCGACCGCGGCATCGGCGTGCTGCCCTATTTCGGCCTCGCCTCGGGCTTCCTCACCGGCAAGTACCGCTCCGCGGAAGACAAAGCGAAGAGCGTGCGTGGCCCAAGGATGGACGCCTACCTCAACGCGCGGGGTTTCGCCGTCCTGGCGGCGCTCGACGAGGTCGCCGCGGAGACGGGGGCGACTCCAGCCCAGGTCGCGCTCGCCTGGCTCGCCGCTCAGCCCGGAATCACCGCCCCGATCGCCAGCGCGACCTCGGCCGAGCAGCTCGAGGACTTGCTCGGCGTGCTGACGCTAGAGCTTTCCCGGGAGCAGCTGGACCGGCTCAGCGCGACGTCAGCGGCCTGAAATTCGCATTGCAGTTGGCGCGGTCCTGATAGGAAGCTTCGACGGCCTCCCGCCCGAAGTC
>DASQJU010000145.1:0-8619 GCA_035630915.1 Allosphingosinicella sp. | reverse complement strand
CGCCTTCGCCATGCTGCTGTTCGAGGATCTGGCGCTGGTGCCGATCGTCTTCGCGCTTGGCGCGCTCGCCCCGCACGCGCAGAGCGAGGGCTTTTCGGGGCTGCTCAACACGCTCCTCGCGGGTGGCGCGGTGATCGTGGTGATGCTGGTCCTCGGGCGCTTCCTGCTGCCGCGCCTGTTCGCCCAGGCGGCGCGCACCAAGAGCCCCGAACTGTTCCTCTCGGTCAGCCTGCTGGTGGTGATCGCGGCGAGCCTCGCCACCGCCGCCGCGGGCCTGTCGCCGATCGTCGGCGCGCTGATCGCCGGCGTGCTGATCGCCGAGACCGAATATCATGGCGAGGTCGAGCTGATGATGGCCCCGTTCCGCGGCCTCGGGCTAGGCGTGTTCCTGATCACCGTCGGGATGAGCGTCGATCTCGCCTTCATCGCCCGCAACTGGCAGACGCTGCTGCTCGCCCTGGTCGGCGTCATGCTGCTCAAGACCCTGGTCACCGCGACGTTCCTGCGGCTCGCCGGCATGCGAAAGGCGGTCGCGGCGGAGACCGGGCTGTTGATGGCCTCGCCCTCCGAGACGACCCTGATCGTGCTCGCCGCGGCGGCCGCCGCCGGGGTCATTGCCCGCGACACCGCGTCCTTCTGGCAAATCGTCACCGCGATGGGGCTGACTCTGACGCCCCTGCTGGCGCGGGTCGGGCGCGACGCGGCGCGGCGGATCGAGCGCCATGGCGCCGAAGAGCCCGGCCTGGTGCCGACCCGCGAGGAGCCGCGTGCGGTGATCGTCGGTTTCGGGCGCGTCGGCCGGCTGGTCGCCGAGATGATCGACGCGCACGGCAAGCCCTATGTCGCGGTCGATTCGAACATCGACGCGGTCAAGGCGGGCCGGGCCGAGGGCTTCAAGCTGATCTTCGGCGATGCCGCGCGGCCCGAGCTGCTCGACAAGCTCAACCTCGGCCATGCCAGCGCGCTCATCCTGACGATGGACGATCCAGTCCAGGCGGTGCGGATGGTGAAGCGCGTGCGCGCCTGGTGCCCTGACCTCACCATCGTCGCCCGGGCCCGCGATGCCGGGCACGCCGCCGAGCTCTACCGCGCCGGAGCGACCGACGCGGTGCCTGAGACGCTCGAATCCTCGCTCCAGCTCTCGGAGGCGGCTCTGGTCGACCTCGGCCTGGCGATGGGTCCGGTCATCGCCTCGATCCACGAAAAGCGCGCGGAACTGCGCCAGCAGATCATGGCGATGGGCGAGATGGAGAAAGAGCCGGTGCAGCGCGGCAAGAGGCTGCGCGACGCCTTGATGCGCTAGGCCGTCGCCGGCTCCGCGCTCAGCGCCTCGCGCACGGCCGCCAGCGCCGCTTCCGCCTTGCCTCCATCGGGACCGCCGCCCTGCGCCATGTCGGGCCGGCCGCCGCCGCCCTGCCCGCCGACCGCCTCGACTGCCTTGCGGACGAGATCGACGGCGTTCCGGCTTGACGTCAGATCATCGGTGACGCCGACCGCGACCGTGGCGCGGCCTTCATTCACCGCGACCAAAGCGACGACGCCGGAGCCGAGCCGGGCCTTGGCCTCGTCGACCAGTCCGCGCAGGGCCTTGGGGTCGAGCCCGTCGATCACCTGACCGATGAAGCCGTGGCCGCCGATCTGCTCGGGGCCTGCCGCTTCGGTCTTGCTGCCGCCGCCTATCGCCAGCGCCTTCTTGGCATCGGCCAGTTCGCGCTCGAGCCGGCGGCGCTCCTCGACCAAGGCCGCGACGCGCGCCGGAACCTCCTCGGGCGAGGCCTTGAGCGACGCCGCCGCTTCCTTGAGCTTGTCCTCGCGCGCGGTCAGCCAGGTGCGCGCGGCCTCGCCAGTCAGCGCTTCGATCCGCCGCACGCCGGAGGCGACGGCGCTTTCCGAAGTGATCTTCAACAGCTGGATGTCGCCGAGCGCGGTCACGTGGGTGCCGCCGCACAGCTCGACCGAATAAGCGCGCTCCTCGTCATCCCCCATCGAGAGCACGCGGACCTCATCCCCATATTTCTCGCCGAACAAGGCCATGGCGCCGGACTCGATCGCATCGTCCATGCTCATCAGGCGCGTGCCGACGGACCGGTTCTCGCGGATATGGCGATTGACGTCGGCCTCGACGGTCTCGATCTCCTCGCGGGTCATCGGTTTGTTGTGCGAGAAATCGAAGCGGAAATAATCCGGCGCGACGAGGCTGCCCTTCTGCGTCACATGGTCGCCGAGGCGGCGGCGAAGCGCCGCGTGGAGCAAATGTGTGGCGCTGTGATTGGCGCGGACCTTGGAGCGCCGCTCGGCATCGACGTGGAGCTGGACCGCGTCGCCGACTGCGACCGCGCCCGTCTTGATCACCGCCTGATGGGCGTGAAGCTTGCCGAGCGGTTTAGACGTCTCCTCAACATCCGCCTCCAGGCCTTTGTCCGAGCTGATCTTTCCAGTGTCGCCGATCTGCCCGCCGCTCTCGCCGTAGAACGGCGTCTGGTTCGTCAGGATGGTCACCGTGTCGCCGGCGTCGGCGCTCTCCACCCGCGCGCCATCCTTGACCAGCGCGACGACCTCGCCCTCGCCGTCATGGCCGAGATAGCCGGTAAACTCGGTCGCGCCCTTCTCCTCGGCGATGTCGAACCAGATGTCCTCGCTCGCCTTGGCGCCCGAGCCCTTCCAGGCGGCGCGCGCGGCGGCTTTCTGTTCGGCCATTGCGCTGTCGAAGCCGGTGCGATCGACGCCGAAGCCCTGCGCGCGGAGCGCGTCCTCGGTGAGGTCGTAGGGGAAGCCGTACGTGTCGTAGAGCTTGAACGCGGTGGCGCCGGGAAGCGTCTCGCCCGGCTTCATCGATCCGGTCGCCTCGTCGAGCAGCCTGAGGCCGTTGGCGAGCGTCTGCCGGAAGCGGGTTTCCTCCAGCTTCAGCGTCTCTTGGATCAGCGGCTGGGCGCGGACCAGATCGGGATAGGCCGCGCCCATCTCGGCGACGAGGCCTGGCACGAGGCGGTGCATCAGCGGCTCGGCGGCGCCGAGCAAGTGGGCGTGGCGCATCGCCCGGCGCATGATCCGCCTGAGCACATAGCCCCGCCCCTCGTTCGAAGGCAGGACGCCGTCGCTGATCAGGAATCCCGACGAGCGCAGATGATCGGCGATCACCTTGTGGCTGACGCTCTCCGCATCGGTCTTCGTCAGCTCGGCCGAGGCGCCGATCAGCTCGCGGAACGTGTTGGTCTCGAAGACACTGTGCACGCCCTGGAGCACGGTCGAGATCCGCTCGAGCCCCATGCCGGTGTCGATCGACGGCTTGGGCAGGTCGCCGATCTGGACGTCATTTTCCTGCAGGTACTGCATAAAGACGAGGTTCCAGATCTCGACATAGCGGTCGCCGTCTTCATCCGGGCTGCCCGGCGGTCCACCCGGAATCGATGGCCCGTGATCGTAGAAAATCTCCGAGCACGGCCCGCAGGGACCGAGATCGCCCATCTGCCAGAAGTTGTCGGAGCCGGCGATACGGATGATGCGGGAATCGGGAAGGCCGAAATCGCGGGTGAGGAGGTTCCAGGCGAGCTCGATCGCCCGCTCCTTGAAATAATCGCCGAACGAGAAATTGCCGAGCATCTCGAAGAAGGTCAGGTGCCGCGCGGTATAGCCGACATTGTCGAGATCGTTGTGCTTGCCGCCGGCGCGGACGCACTTCTGCGAACTCGCGGCGGTCTTGTAGGGGCGAGTCTCGAGGCCGGTGAAGACGTTCTTGAACGGCACCATGCCGGCGTTGACGAACATCAAAGTCGGATCGTTCTGCGGCACGAGCGGCGCAGACGGCACTATCTGGTGCTGATGGCCACCGAAATAGTCGAGGAAGGCCCGGCGAATGTCGTTGGTCGAGGTCATGGCCGCGATCTAGGCGACATGCTGCGCTGCGGCAAGCAAGCGGGCAGCGGCTGGGAAACGGGCGCGGAAGTTTCCAACTTTCCGCGAAATAAAAATCCGTTCGATGAGTGTACGGCGCTTGATCGAGACAGGCGATAAGTGCGCGGGCGGAGTGGAAGCCGCATTCCCCGAACATAGCACGAACGGACTGCATATGCCAGCCCTCCAGAGTCACCCCCCCGCGAAAGCCGGGGCCGATGAACCGAAGTGAGGGTGGAATGGCGCGAGCACCGTGGCGCTTCCCTTCAAACACAGTGTTCATGGGTCCCGGCTTTCGCCGGGATGACTCCTGTTCGTGTGCAACCCGCTGTTGGTGCGCAGCCCGCATTGCGCGGCGGTTTCCCGCGAGCGCGGGACCAACCCCCGATTCGCCCCCTTGCGCTTTGCCGCGGAGAGGTGAAAGCTGGACGTTTCCATAAGGCGCGTCGCCGCGTCCTTAGCCCGCGGATGACGTCGCCTCGACGCAAGGAGACGCTCATGCCCGGAAGAGCTGCAGGCACCAGAAGTATCGCGCTCGTCGGGCCTGGCGGCGCTGGCAAGACCAGCCTCGCCGAGGCCCTTCTTTTTGCCTCCGGCGCAGCTGGGCGGCAGGGCTCGGTCGCCGACGGATCGAGCGTCGGCGACGCGAGCCCCGAAGCGCGCGCCCGCGGCGGCTCGACCGAGCTCAACCTGATGAATTTCGACTATATGGGCGATCGCTACGCTTTGATCGATGCGCCGGGGTCGGTGGGCTTTGCCGCCGACGGCGCGCTCGGCATGGCGGCCGCCGATCTCGCGCTCGTCGTGGTCGACCCCGATCCCGATCGCGCCCTGCTCGCCGAGCCGACGCTGCGCCGGCTCGAAGAGCTCGGCATCCCGCACATGATCTTCGTCAACAAGATCGACCAGGCGCGCGGCTCGATTCAGTCGCTGCTGGAAGCGCTGCAGCCGATGTCCAAGTCGCCGCTGGTCGCGCGGTGGATCCCGATCCGCGAGGGCGAGGCCGTGACAGGCTTCGTCGATATCGCGCTGGAACGCGCTTATTATTACCGCAAGGGCCAGGAATCCGAGCAACGCGAGATCCCCGCCGACCTCGCCGACCGCGAGGCGCTCGAGCGCTACCAGATGCTCGAGAAGCTCGCCGACCATGACGACACCTTGCTCGAGCAGCTGCTGATGGACGAGGTGCCGGAGCGCGAGACGGTGTTCGCCGATCTCGCGAAGGAGACCGGCGCGGGCCAGATCGTGCCCGTGCTGTTCGGCTCCGCCACCGGGATGCAGGGCATTCGCCGCCTGATGAAGGCGCTGCGCCACGAGGCGCCGGCGCCCGGCAGCGCGGCAGAACGGCTCGGCGCGAGCGGCCCCTCGGCCTTCCTGTTCAAGGTCAGCCATGGCGGCGCGATGGGCCGCGTCTCTTTCGCTCGCGTCTTCGGCGGCACCCTCAAGGAAGGCCAGGAGCTGAAATCGAGTTCTGGCGAGACGGTCCGCATCGGCACTCTCTTCAGCGTCCAGGGCGAGAAGACCGCCAAGCTCGCCGAAGCGAGCGCCGGCGACGTCGTCGCGATCGCCAAGCTCGAGGGCGTCGGGGCCGGCGAATGGCTCGCCAGCGGCAAGGCGCCGCCCCCGCCCGAAATCGCCCAGCCGGTGCGCAACTATGCGCTGGCCATCGCGACCCGGGACCGCAAGGACGACGTGCGCCTGTCGACCGCGCTCCACAAGCTGACCGAGGAGGATCGCGCGCTCGTCTGGGAGCAGGACGAGGCGATGCACGAGACCCGGCTCAGGGGCGTCAACGACGAGCATCTCAAGGTCACGCTGGAACGGCTCAAGCGGCGCTACGGCGTCCCGGTCGATTCGCGCCAGCCCGCGGTCGGCTACAAGGAATCGATCCGCAAGACGGTCACCCAGCGCGGCCGCCACAAGAAGCAATCGGGCGGCCACGGCCAGTTCGGCGACTGCGTGATCGAGGTGAAACCGCTGGCGCGCGGCGGCGGCTTCAAGTTCGAGGACAAGATCACCGGCGGGGTCATCCCCAAGCAGTGGATCCCCGCAGTCGAGTCCGGGGTCAGGGACGCGATGATCAAGGGGCCGCTCGGCTTCCCCGTGGTCGACGTCGCGGTGTTGCTGGTCGACGGCTCTTACCACACGGTCGACAGCTCGGAGATCGCGTTCCGCACCGCGGGCCGGATCGGCATGTCGGAGGCGCTCGCCGCCGCCGCGCCGCATCTGCTCGAGCCGGTGCAGAAGGTGACGATCACCGTTCCCAGCAACGCCGCCTCGAAGGCGACCTCGGCGGTGGCCAGTCGGCGCGGCCAGATGCTCGGCATGGCGCCGCGCGAGGGCTGGTCGCGCTGGGACAATATCGAGGCGCTGGTTCCCGAAGCGGAGATGCAGGGCTTCGACGCAGAGCTGCGCTCGCTGAGCCAGGGCCTCGCCACCTATGAGGCCGAGTTCGACCATCTCGCCGAGCTCAACGGCACGCTGGCGGACAAGGTCGTGCAGAAGGAGCTCGAGCCCGCCTGACGGCCTACGCGACAGCCGCCCGCAACTTTGATACGCTGGCGTCATGGCCGACGTGTTCCTCTCTTATGCGCGCGCCACGCGGCCGCGGATCGCGCAGATCGGCGACGGGCTCGAGGCTGGCGGCTACAGCCTGTGGTGGGACAAAGGGCTCAAGGCCGGCGACGATTATGCGATGGTGATCGAGGAACAGATCGACGCGGCGCGCTGCGTCGTCGTCGCCTGGTCGGCGCCGGCGCGCCAGTCGCTCTGGGTCCGCGCCGAGGCCAATGAAGCGCTCGATTCGGGCAAGCTCGTCCAGCTCAGTCTCGATTCCTCCCGCCTCCCCTTGCCCTTCTCGGCGCTCCATTTCCTCGATTTCAGCGGCTGGCGCGGCGAGCATGAAGGCTCACCCTGGGGGGACCTCCACGGACGGGTCGGCGCGATGCTGCGCGGCGAAGCGGCCGCTGAAGCCTCGCCCTTCGCGCCCGAGCCGGTGCGGGGACCGGCGCTGCAGGGCTTCGGCAAGCTCGCTCTGGTCGGCTGGGCGGCGATCGTGCTGGCGCTGGTCATCGCCCTCGCCGTCGCGGCGGTGGCGACGGGCCGGCTGGTCCCGGCGACGTTCAGCGCGCTGGTGCTTGGCGGGCTCGCGCTTTCGGCGCTGCTGATGGCCTTCGCCGCCTTCGTCCTGATCCGCGTCAGCCTGGCCTCACGCCGATGAGCGGGCCCACCAACCGGCGCTTCGTGCGCAGCGCGTGGATGCTGATCGCGTTCCAGTTCGTCGCCGCCGCCGGCGCGACCGGCGTCGCAATCTGGGCGGCGACCAAGGTGCAGGACTTGATCGGCCAGCGCGACATGCTGCAGGCCCGAGTCACTGAACTCGAGACGCACGCGCCGCCGCCCGCGGCCGAGCCGCCCGTCGCCGAAGAACCGGCTGCGCCGGTCGCGGTCGAGCCCGAAGCGCCGCCGCCTGCCCCGCCGCCGTCCGTCGTGCGGCCGACCCCGCGTGCGCCGGCTCCGGCCCCGCCGCCGCGCATCCGTCCGCCGGTTGCGCGGCCCGCGCCGGCCCCGCCGCCGATCGTGACGAGACCGCCGCTGCAGCCGGTCCCCGAAGCGCCCGTCGCCAAGCCTCCGGTCGTCGAGGAGGAAACGCCGCCACCGCCCTCGCCTCCGCCGGCGCCCAGGCGTCCGCGGATCCGAATCCCGATCGATATCTTTACCCGGCCGACGCGCGACCCGACGCCGCCGACCCGCAATCCCACGACGCCAACCAATCCGACTCGTCCGCCATCGACCCAGACGCCGACCCGCCCGGTCGGGACCGCGCCGCCGGCGACGACCAACGCCCAGCCCGCCCCGACGCGGATCGATCCGCGCTCCGTCCGCCGCGTGCCCCCGACGCAGCCCGAGCCCGAACCGCCCAAATAGCCGCCCTGCCTTGACCGGCGCGCGGCAATCGGCTTCCTCTCCGGGCTGATAAAGGGGAGCGCGCCATGGCCAAGAAACTGACCTACTGGATCCTCGGCGGGCTCGTGCTCGGCATCATCGTCGGCTGGGTGCTCAACGCGGCGATCGGCGATGGCACGCCGGCGGGCGAGGCGAAGCTCGCGGCCTACGCGCACTATGTCTCGATCCTCACCACCATCTTCCTCCACCTGATCAAGATGATCATCGCGCCGCTGGTGCTGTCGACCCTGGTCGTCGGCATCGCCCATATGGGCGACACCGCGGCGCTCGGCCGGGTCGGGATCAAGGCGCTGGGCTGGTTCATCGGCGCCACCCTGGTGTCGCTGTCGCTCGGCCTGATCCTGGTCAACCTGCTCCAGCCCGGCACCGCGCTCGGGCTGCCGCTGCCGCCCGAAACCGCGTCGAGCGGCGTCGACCGCTCCGCCTTCGACTTCGTCACCTTCGTCGGCCACATCTTCCCCGAATCGATGATCGACGCGATGGCGGAGAACCAGATCCTCCAGATCGTGGTCTTCTCGCTCTTCCTCGGCGTCGCCATCACCGCGGTCGGCGAGCCCGCACGGCCGCTGGTGCGGGCGCTGGAGGGGCTGGTGAAGGTGATGCTCCAGATCACCGATTATGTGATGCGCTTCGCCCCGGTCGCGGTGTTCGCGGCGGTGACCGGAACCATCGCCGTGCGCGGTCCGGCCATCCTTGGCACGTACGGCTATTTCATGGGCAGCTTCTACGCCGGCCTCGCGATCCTGTGGCTGTTGCTGATCG
>DASQJU010000144.1:0-2423 GCA_035630915.1 Allosphingosinicella sp. | reverse complement strand
CGGCCGCGTCGGATCGGGCAAATCGACCATCGCCCGCCTCATCCTCGGCCTCTATCCGCCCGAGGACGGGCTGGTCATGATCGACGGGACCGACATCCGCCAACTCGATCCGGCAAGCCTCCGGACCAATGTCGGCGCGGCGATGCAGGAGAGCGTCCTGCTCACCGGGACCGTGCGCGAGAACATCGCGCTGGGCCGCCCCCAGGTGACCGACGAGGAGCTGCTGCGCGCCTCCCACCTGTCGGGCACGCACCAGTTCATGGGCCAGATCGCGAACGGCTACGACCTGCGGCTCGCCGACCGCGGCGAGGGGCTTTCGGGCGGCCAGCGCCAGTCGATCGCGATCGCCCGGGCGCTCGCCGGACGTCCGCCGATCGTGCTGATGGACGAGCCGTCGAGCGCGATGGACGCGCAGACCGAAGGCGGCCTGATCCAGCGCCTGCAGGAGGAGCTCAAGGGCCGCACGCTGATCCTCATCACGCACCGCCCCCCGCTGCTCCAGCTGGTCCAGCGGATCATTCTGATGGACGGCGGCAAGATCGTCTCCGACGGGCCGCGCGACAATGTGCTCAAGCAGATCATGCGGCCGAAGGCGGCAGCATAGAGCGATGCACGGCACCCATCTCGAAGACCTGACGACGCGGATCAAGCCGCGCACGGCATCGAACATGCTGCTGTGGTTCATCGTCGCCTTCATGGCCGCCTTCTTCCTGTGGGCGGCGCTGACCGAGCTCGACCGGACGGTGCGCGGCCAGGGACGGGTTATTCCGAGCTCCAGGCTGCAGGTTGTCTCGAATCTCGAGGGAGGCGTCGTTCAGGACATCCTCGTGCGGCAGGGACAGCTGGTCCGCGCCGGAGACGTGCTCCTACGCCTCGATCCGACCCAGACGGGCGCCGAGTTCGGCAGCGGCGAGGCGACGGTGAGCGCGCTCAGCATCAAGATCGCGCGGCTCGAGGCTGAAATTACCGGTCGCGAGCCGGCCTACCCTGCGACGAGCAATCCCGCTTTGGCCGATCAGATCAGGATCGAGCGGGCGCTCCATACTTCGCGCATGGCCGATTTGTCCTCGATCATCGGGGCCGCGAGCGCGCGCCTCAACCAGGTCCAGCGGAGCGTCGCCGAGGCCGAAGCGACCCACCGCGCGCGCACCGAGGCCTATAATCAGCGGCGCGACGAGGCGAATCTGCTGCGGCCGCTCGTGGAGCGGGGCATCGAGCCGCGCCTCAGCCTAATTCAGGCGCAGAGCGCGGCGGATATCGCCCGCAACGAGATGCAGGGCGCCGCGGAGACCGTCAATCGCGCGCGTTCCGGCGTCGCCGAGGCGCAATCGAGCCTCGCCCAGGCGCAGCAGGAATGGCGCGCGCAAGCGGCGAACGAATTGGCTACCGCCCAGGCAGAATACGCCGCTCGCCAGCGGGCGTTGCCCGGCCTTGCCAACCGGCTCGAGCGCACCGTGCTGCGTGCCCCGCTCGCCGGCCGGGTCAATCGCGTGCTCGTTTCCACGCGCGGGGGGACGATCCGCTCGGGCGAGCCGATCATCGAGATCGTGCCTTCAGAGGAATCGCTGCTGATCGAGGCCCGGATCGCGCCGGACGACATCGCATTCGTCAGCCTGGGCCAGCACGCGCGCGTCGCGATCACCGCCTACGATCGCTCGATCTACGGCGTCCTCGAAGGCCGCGTGGTCGGCATCTCGCCCGACGCGGTCGCCGAGGAGCGGACCGGCGAAACCTTCTATATCGTCCGCGTGCGAACCGACCAGGCCCAGCTGGTCGCGCCGGGGGGCCAGGCGCTGCCGATCGGCGCGGGCATGGTCGCTGAAGTCGACCTGCTGGGCGAGAAGCGGACCATCCTGCAATATCTGCTGACCCCCATCACACGGATGCGGGAAACCGCCTTCCGCGAGCAATAAGGCGCCCGACAGAACCGGCGTGTGCGCCCGCATTACCCCTGCAGGTGACTCGCTCCCAAGAGCGAAATGCGACCTCCGTCAGGCCGATAATCAGTATGTCGGGCCAGCAACGGATCGAACCGATCCGATGGTGGAGCGCCGAGCCTGCGCTTTAGGCGGCGAAACAGCGCCTTCGCGCGAAATCCAAGATCGTAAATGGCGCGCGCCAGTGGAGGCGGTAAATCGGCGACAGCGAGAATCAGCCGGTCGGCTGCACCGGGCGGACGCGGAGGGATACCCGGTATGGCGCGCAACGCCGCGAGGTCGCCGGCCTTGGCGGCTGCCCGAATGATGAGACTCAGGCGATAGTCGACAAATCGATCCACCGCTGCGCGGCGCGGTGTGCGCTCAATGCCGGGATAGCGTTCGGCAAGCAGGGCCATTAGCGGACCGAGATCGGCCAGCCCTCGGACCGGGCCAAAACGCCTCGACCGCAGGGACTCGTCAACAAGCCCGCCGACGCCCAGTCGA